>RFPJ01000032.1 GCA_009926145.1 Bacteroidota bacterium | reverse complement strand
ATGATACAACTCATTGCAGAAAGTGGTTCCACTAAAACGTCTTGGTATCTCATTCGAGAGGATCAGGAGCTTTTCAGTACTCAAACTCTCGGAATGAATCCATATTTCACAAAAAAAGAAGAATTAATAACGGAATTGACCATTGTAGCCAGATTTTTGAGCGATCACCTTGGTTCGCCCCGTGAAAAGCTAATAGCCATACACTTTTATGGCGCTGGATATGGAAATCCAGATACTAGAAGGATGTTGCAGGAAGCTTTTCAAGAAGTCTTTGCAGGATCGAAGGTACAAATTGAAACCGATTTATTGGCAGCTGCAAGAGCCCTTTTTGGATCAGAACCTGGAATTGCCTGTATTATGGGAACAGGATCCAATTGTGGATTATATAATGGAATAGATTTTGTTGATCGAGCCCCCTCCCTTGGATTTAGTTTGGGAGATGAGGGGAGTGCGGGTTTTTTTGGGAAATGGATTGTACGCGACTACTATTTTAAGCGCTTGCCCACCCACATAGAAGATTATATGAATAGTCATTTTAACATGGATATCAACCATACGTTGGATCGGACATACCGACAAAAGCATGGTAATGCCTATATCGCCTCCTTTGCGCAAATTCTAGCAAGTTTTCGTGAGGATGAGTATATCTTGGATCTAATTGCACGAGGTATTCAAGAGTTTTTGACGTATCAATTAGGTTATTTTCATGCTTCATCCCAGAAAAAAGTCGGAATGGTTGGATCTGTAGCCTATTACCATGAAGACCGCATACGCGATATTTTAGCAAAAAATGGATGGGATTTAGTAAAGGTTTTACAACATCCCATCCACGATTTAGTGACTTTTCATAGCCAAAAGTAGAGGTGCATTACCTCTATTTGATGAGCATAAATTTCTTGCTTAATAGGCCATCCGAAGTTTTCAGCTGGTAGATATAGGTACCACTCGATAGCGATTGGGCATCGAAGGTGATCTGATGAACTCCCGCACTCATCCGCTGATTGAGCAGTTCGGCTACCTTTTGCCCCGATACATTATATACACTCAGCTCCACATGTTCACTAGCGGGTAATGCAAAGCTTATTTGAGTACTTGGGTTAAAAGGGTTGGGGTAGTTCTGATACAGTACGATTTCATTTGGTTGATCTCCTTTCCATTCCGTACTAACAGAAAGCACATCTACTTGCACAATAAGAGGTACAGTGAATAGGCTGTCTACCCTAATATTTTCGCCATTACGCTCTACATCATACCAGAGAAGCAAACTCAGTTCCTCGGTAAATTGAGCACTTTCTAAAATATCGGGTACTTCCAATTGAATCGGAAGAATCAAACTATCATTAATAACTCCCGTTAACTTAGGAGCAGAAGAGGGTGCTTGAGGTAGGGTTAGTTCCCAATTAAGTCCCATATCTCCACTATTCTTTATGGAGAGTTTCTCATCAATAAAAAGGGTGTCTCCTAAGCTTATTTGCTCATTGAGCACTAAACTATCGGGACTCAGGGTGACCTTAATTTGAGGCAGTGGCTCAACTACTTCCTTGATAATTGCGATATCCAAACTAAGGGGGATACTAACATCAACCACTTCCTGCTGCGGGTAAAACATTCGGTAGGTAATGGTGGTATCCATGAAAATAGCTTCCTGAATATCTGTGAAACTAAACGCTAATTGAACTTTCGTACTCTGATCAATTTGCCCATTAAATGGATTTGAAGTTACAAATGAAGTCCCAGTTTGAAGGAATTGAAAATTAAGTCCTGGGCTTCCATCGTTTGATATATCTAATTCAATCGTTGTTTCCCATGATTCACCTAATTCAACGGAATCTATTAATGCAATGGTACTCGGGTTGAAGCTAACCTTCGGTTGCTCTCCCTGTTCACCCTCTGTTAGGGTCAATCGAACAGGTAGAATCACCTGGGTTTGATCTTCTGAACCATCAAAGAAACCAACCACCGTAATGGAGGCATTTTTAAATCCCAGAGGATCGTTGGAACGAAGATTGAAACTCACTTCAACCTCGACCGAATCCTTTAATTTCCCACCTGCTGGCTCAAAACCAGCTATCCAAGGTTGGTTTTTTATCACCATCCAATTCACGGAATCCGAGTGTTGACTGTAAATGGTAAAACTTGCGGTAGCCGTTGTATTTTCGGTGGGTTTTTGAAAGCTAACCAATAAGCTGTCCAAATTTAAACTGATTTCGGGAGCAGAAGCGGTAATTTGGACACTTACAGGTATTTCAAAGGTCTGTTGAGCGCCTCCTGTATATCCCGTTGTCAAGGTAATGATACCTTGTTTTGGACCTATTGGATCTGTGCTGTTAATTTGAAATGCAACCGCAAGATCTTTTGTCTCTTGCCCCATGGTACCGTTGGTTTGTGGAAATGTAATCCAGGGCTGATTTTTCGATAATGACCAGTTTAGTCCAGCATTCCCAGTATTGATTACTTTAATGCTCGATGAAACTTGGGTGTTACTACTAGGTTGCGGCACTTGTAAATTAATAGCCTCTGTTTCCACAATAACACTCGCGGCATTCTTTGCTAGCATGGTGACCTCAAATGGAATCTCGGTGACCGTCTCATTTTCCGGCACAGTGCCCGCAAATAGCACGAGCATAGCGGACTTAGTGCCTTCGGGATCATTCGCTTTTAATACATAGGAAATCGTAACATCAGTAGAGTTTCCGGGTTGAATAGTACCGTTGTTAGGACTCAAGCCCATGATCCAGCCTTGATTTTTCGTCATTCTCCAATTAACGGCATCCGTCCCATCATTGCTTAGTTGAAGTGTTTGGCTAATTGTAGAGTCCTGATTAGGAATCTTGTAGCTTAGATCAAACGTACTCTTCGATAGACGCAACCATTCATCTGAGGATGATGTAAAGGTAATTTCAACCGGGATTCGATTCAGTGTGGGAGTCAACTCATTAGAGACAATCTGTATAAAACCGCTATGGGACAGGATTTCAGGAGATAGCTCCCTTGAATCGAAGGTGAGTACAAAAGAAGTACTATCTCCACTACTAATAGTGGCGTTATTAGGTTCAATTACTAACCATTCTAGTGATTCTTCTAAACGCATATTTAGGTTACTGGCTCCAGAATTAGTAACAGTTAGAGTAACTTCACTAAACCAATCACCTGTATGATCTCGACTAATGTTTTCTAGATTAAACTCTGCAATAGGGCTTTGGCTCGCAGGAAGTAGTGGGACGGTATTACTAAACTCGGAGGTAACTTGACGATCATCTGTGAAAGTGCTTGAAACATACCCAGATGCATTACCTGTGTAGGAAAAAGCAATCCTTCCTAAGGATAATGCCGACGAATCCACAGTAATTCCAGATGCTAGCAGGGTTTGACCCTGTGGTAGGGAGGGTTCACTATCATTGGAGAATACATCAACAAGGTAACTTGCCGATGTATTTTCTGAAATATCAGTATGCCTAATGATGATAGAATCACTGCTCGAATTTGAGTAGGCAGCTAATAAGGTTGGGGTGTTGATAGGAGTGATGTGGGTGTAATTTCCAATCGAACCTAGGGTATTATTATAAATTTGATTACTTGCAACCGGGTTTCCTGTTGCAGTATTCACTAAAAAGTTAACTCCCCAACCCGAATTATCTTTTACGATATTACCTGAATTAATTGCTCCAAATTGGTTACCAGTACTCGTGCCTGAAAAATGAATTCCATGCCCCGTATTATTGCTGATGGTATTGGAATAAAACTTGTTATCATTCGCATCAAGAACAAAAATAGCCGCTTCTTGGTCGTTTGTATTGCTGAATTTTATGACATTTCCTGAAAACTCATTGTTTTCTGCTTCCACTAGCTTGATACCAGCACTACTTGACCCCATTGAACTATTGCTCCATGGTAGGTAACCAAAATGATTATTGATAACCGAGTTACCTGAGGCATCGGAGGAACCAAAATTCATGAGTATATTTGCATTCCCAGCAATCACATTTCCATCTAGGGTATTGCCAGCATTCATGGCTATAATAGATTCATCGCTTGAAATAAGGCTTTCAGTGCCATCATGACCAATATGGTTACCTTTTATAATATTACCTGATCCCTTGAATACAACTTGTTCAATAACATTTGCAGAATCGGCTGTTGAACCTCCAACCAGCACACCATCGGTATGAGCGTTGTATAATTCTAAATACCCAATTTTTGAGCCCGTTATATCCACTGAGGTTGTTTCTGATCCATCTTCACCACCTCCCAACAAAACAGAAGCTACATCAATACCTTTAAGTACATGACCCGAACCTGACATAAAATTGAAACCCGGAGTGATATGAACCCCATAAGAACCATTCCAACCTTCGGTAACTTGATTGGAATTCGGACTATATCCAGCATGAGAACTTCCGTCTATTAGCGTTCTTTTTGTTATTCTAGAAACATAATCTTCTAATAGAGTATCAGGGGTCGATTGGCCAATAGTAATGGTTAAAGGTACCGATGAATCAACCCAATAAGGTCGTGATTCGGTCTCGGTAACCGCGGTAATTACCGAACACTTTCCATATCCATTGTCGCAATAGCCATCACCTGGATTGGCATCTTCTGGAATTTCTAAACCAGTATGTTCGACCTCGAAGGACGATACCTGATGGATGGCAAAGCTAAACGGCACATACTTTATATCTCGTTTATTATTGGTGCTTCCTGCTTCTTCACCATTCACGAGATAAGGGCTCACATATGCTAAATAAGCATTTTGACCAATGTCGCCTCCAGGATTGTTTTGATCTATCAAGCTAATATAACTTATAGCCCAACGGGATTCATCATCACCTGGATAATCATAATTTGTAAAATTGCCTTCAAATGGAAGCACTAAAGCATTTCCGCTCCAATTGAAACCATCCTCGGATAAATAGTAGTAAACACCAGGTGTGATTTCAGGGGCAAAATCGAAGCTTCTAAAACGAAGCTTAATATACTTATTGAAATAGCTGCTATATGTGAGTCCTTCAACAGGGTCTAGATTACTATTAAAATCGAGTGGATAATAATTATCGATGGGAGGAGGTAGGTGACTGGCGGGATCACTGACTTCTTGAGCATATGGATTTACATTAGGAATGGTGAAATCTGTGCCATCAAAAAATCTCCAACTTGAGGCATCTGTAATGTCATTAGTTCTTGCATAGCTCTGTATTTTGAAACCCTCACCCCAAAATTCAACGCCTATGTAAAAGTACTCGCCAATCTTCATTAAACCGTAGTTTGCGTCATCTCCACCTCCAAAAGGGAAGGCCCCATGTCTTTCGGTGTTATTTTGCTCCCGGTATTTATAGGGAGAAGACGCTACCACATACTCACTAGGGTCATCTCCCGCCTTATCCCATGTAAGTCCACCATCAGTAGATTTAACTAAGATGGCAGCGCTCATCCAGCATTCAAAAGCCACAAAATTAACATTATTAGATGGACATTGAGGGGTATTCCATCCATAAACAGTCCATCCTGTGAATTCCAAGTAGGCGATACTATATAAATGACCATCATTCCCTTCAAAAACATTCTTGTGGGGCCAAAGCTCATAGTCATAATTGCCTGGATTTGGATCTTTAGAACCTAAGTAATGTCCTCTATTGTCTTTGTAAACCTTAAAATCAACAGATGCTGGGTTTGAAAAATCGGACCATTGATTGGCTTTTGCTATAACTGAATTAGTTGGGTGACCAAAACGAAGGACAAGGCTGTCATTTTCTTGCGTCATATAGACACTAGCATCAGGACCATAAGCATAATCTGGATAGGCCGCTGAATAGACATCAAAATTGATGAGGGTACTGTTTTGGCTGAAATCGTAGGTTGCTTTATCTGGGTAGGTAATTTGGGCTTGAATCGACGATGAAATGAACAGTGCCATTAAAAGCAACAAGTATGAAGGTAGGTATTTCATTTTGGCTAGTATTTATTGTAAAGCATTTAGTAACAAATGGTTACTAGGCTTAATAATTCTCGTTACGAGCAATTTATCAATAAATATGGAATAAAATAAATGCCAAATTAATGCGACTAACGCAAAGATAGCTTTAATAGAAACCTATAAAGACCAGATACGACCACCGGTAGCTTCTTGAAGGTCAACACAACCCACCTGACGCCCAGGTACAGGATCATAGGCGAGTATCTGTTCACCGACCAATTCACTACCCCTATAAGCTCTTATCATTAAAGACTTTAGATTTGTTAAAAGAGCATAAACAGCTGCGCTATCGGATAGAGTGGCATCTGTGTCTGAACCATTATTACCAAAGTTATCTATTTCTTTTAACCAATTGTCGGTTTCAACTTTTGGCGAGAGGAATGCATGTTCAACCCAAAATTCAATAGGTTTCTGTGGGTTGATTACCGATAAATAGCGTTTGGTAAACGATTTAATACGACTTTGTTCATCATTGTCTACAATGTCTAGTATATAATGATCAATATATTGAGCTACTCCAACATCGGATGCTTTCGGTAATTTATCAGTTCCAGGAATAATCACATCTGCGGTATCACTGATTAGCTGAAGCTCTAACTCACTAAAAAAGTGCGTCTGTGATTCCTTTGTACAACTGTTAAATAAGATTGGAGAGGCTACTATGACCCCAAAACTCAATCCCATTTTCTTAAGTGCTTCTCTACGATCCATAACTCTTCTCCTATAAATTCATTTTCTTTAACTCTTCAACGGCATAATTGGCCGCTCGTGCCGTAAATGCCATGTAAGTAAGGGAAGGGTTTTGACAGCCAGAAGAAGTCATAAAAGAACCATCGGTCACAAATACATTTTTTACGGCATGTATTTGATTAAATTTATTTAGCACGCTGGTATTTGGATCTTTACCCATACGTGCGGTTCCCATTTCATGAATCCCTAGTCCAGGCCCACCAGGGTTATCAAAAGTAGATATATTCTTAAAACCCGCCACTTCTAACATCTCAGCTGCTTGATTTTTCATATCTTCGCGCATTCTATATTCATTCTCTTTGAATTCTGCATCAAATGTAACGGTTGGGAGGCCCCATTTATCAGTTTTCTCATAATCCAAATACATTCTATTCTCATGGTAGGGTAAAAACTCACCAAATCCTCCCATTCCAATAGACCAACTACCTGGCTCTAGTAAGGCTTCATTAAAGGCAGATCCATATTTGAGTTCTGCAATTTGATCTGACCAATTACTGCGAGATCCACCACCTTGATACCCATAACCTCTAAGGAATTGATCAACCTTGGTTGCATTATCTAGATTTCTAAATCTTGGGATGTAGAATCCATTAGGTCTTCTACCTACATAGTATTTATCTCTAAAATCCTCTGTTGATCCGGATGCTCCAACACCTAGGTGATGATCCATAATGTTATGTCCTAATTCACCAGAATCATTTCCCATACCATTTGGGAATCGGGTGGACCTTGATTGCATCAATATACTGGTTGAAGCAACGGTTGAAGCGCATAAAAATATTATCCGAGCCTTATACTCATATTGTTCTTTGGTTTCTGTATCAATAACACGTACTCCGGTTGCTCGTTGGCTTTGTTCATTAAAAATGATTTCATGAACAATGGAGTTTGGCATTAATGTCATGTTTCCTGTTTTATCAGCAGCAGGTAGGGTAGAGGAATTACTACTAAAATAGGCGCCATAAGGACAACCTCGCATACATCTATTTCGGAATTGACAGTTCACACGTCCCAGCCCTTCCTTGGTACCTTCTGTGATATGAGCGGTTCTCCCAATAGTGAGTAATCGATCGGTATATGATGTTTTTAGACTAGATTTCAGAACTTCTTCTACACAATTCAGTTCCATAGGTTTGAGAAACTTACCATCAGGTAGTTGTTTGAGCCCTAAATTTTCTCCGCTAACACCAATGTATTGCTCAACATAGTCGTACCATTGTTTAATATCTTTATAACGAATGGGCCAATCCACTCCATATCCATCTTTGGCGTTGGCTTCGAAATCCATTTCACTAAGCCGATAACTCTGCCTTCCCCACATCAGAGACCTCCCGCCAACATGATAGCCTCTCATCCAATCAAAGCGCTTATCTTCATTGTAAGGGTGCTCTAAATCGTCAACGAAAAAATGACTGTGTGCACGATCGGTGGTGTATCCTGTACGGTGTTGTTTGAATTGGCGTTTAATGTCTTTCTTGGTGGGTTGACCTCCATGATCTATATCCCATGGATCCAGATGTGCCGTTGGGTAATCCGTAATGTGTTCCACCATACGGCCCCGTTCTAAAACCAAGGTTTTTAATCCTTTTTCTGTCAATTCTTTAGCTGCCCAACCACCACTAATTCCAGTGCCGACTACAATGGCATCAAATTCATTATTTGTCATTCCGAATATCTTATTCCCAATTAATAGGGGATAATAGAGTCAAGAAGATTGCTATGCAAGCGCTTTTATAGGTTTTTTAAAATCGACTACCAGTAACTAGCATCCAATTCATTGTTTTTTTCCCATTCACTCAGCGGTAGACTTAGCTGTGCTTTTAGAAGGGATAAAAAGGCTTCTCGTTCAGGGATAGGGTAGTGATACCACTCATTAAACATTTCTGAATATTCGTAGTAATTGAATATAATGGGTTCGGAAATAGCTCGCACTTTGAGTTTGAAAGCGTCGGCTTGAAGAATGTCCTTTCCTGCACTATAGACTTTAATGGGGGGAAGTTGGGTTAACTTTTGATAGATAGGAGTATAAAATAAATCTGGAATCGTCGAAGATTCAGAGTCCATAACTTCGCCTAGCCATGATTGATAGCCATTTTTATTATGAATGGGATCTTTTGGTAGAAGTTGATCAATCAATGGATTACTAAAGCTACAATCTAGCCATGGTGAAATAAGGACTAGTTCTCTAATGGGCAGAGAATGATGAAGTTTTAGTTCATTCAATAAATAAAAACTATAAAGGGCAGAGGAACCTTCAGCAAGAATAATCCAGTCTTTTATTGACTGTTCTTGATTCAATGAATCTACTTTCAAGTAGTTGTTAACCCATTCAAGACTTTCAGAAATAGTTTTATTATGATTGGTTGGTATTTCTGGAACTATAATATCAGAAATGTCCGAATCCAGTAAGTCTAATACAAATTCCCAGTGATGCTTACGAATACCCTGATGCAATCTACTATTGTATAGGTATAAGATGATAGGGTTCTGATTGGAATCCTGTATACGAGATTTTTTAGGCGTAATCTGCCAAATTGGATAGGTATCTTTGGTCTCTACACGAATCATAGCTCTTTCATGTAGAGTTTTATGTGGAGATTCACTCAGAAAATTTCTGCTCGTCTCTAGCTGTTTCAGGTGTTTAGCTTCTGTGTATAGTAGGTAATGGTAAAAAAGTTTGGCACGTAAGCTCGTTTTTGCCATTTAATGAGGTTTTTAGCTTCAATTTTTATTCTATTATGCTAAATAACTCTTTGGTTCTGCTTCGTTCCATCGCATCAAAGTGCCACCATTCAGTAGCTAATGTTTGAAATCCTGCCGCTACCATAATCTCACGTAATAGCTTACGATTGGTAAGCTGATGATTGGTCAGAAATCCGTTTTCAACCAATGAATCTTCTTTGGTGATGTGAGAAACTTCGGTAAAATCATCAAATTTTGTACCCATATCTAATAATCCAGCATCTATGTCATAGATTCCTAAATCAACAGCCATACCAAAATTATGTATGGAACCACGTTCTGGGTTGGCGATGTACTTACTACGTTCGGATACGGGCAATTCCGAATTATCCCATAACTGTTGTTGGATTCTTCGAGGTCTAGCAGCGTCGAATATGTATAATCTAAGATTTGGATTATGCGCTAGTAGCATTTTTTGAGCTTCTAATAATTTTACTGCGGCTTCCTCTCGGAGATAAGCATCCTCCAAACTTCCATAAGCATCATAGCCTAAAATATTATCTATGGTTGAATAGGCAAGATGTACCATGATGGATGGATCTAAGTCTTTAACGTTAACCAAACCCAAGTTTTCAAGTTCTATCTTCCAGTCTGGGTACTCTTGTAGAAAGTTATAAAACATAAGAGCGACTTCTGCTGCCGCTTCTTGCACTTTTGAACGATTAGGTGCATTCTTAGATAAAAAAACGAGTACAAAAGACTCTCCATTGGGTAAATGTATAATACCTGAATCATGATGAACCCCAGTAATCCAACCCGTTTTATGTTCAACTCGAGTACCAGAAGGTAATTTGGCAGGAAACATATCATTGAATTCCTGCTTACTAAGTATGTCGAGGGCAATGGTTTTTGATTCGGTTGAGAGAGTTGAGCCTGTGGCTATTTCCTTAAATAATATCCATAGATCACGAGCAGTAGTTTGATTATTACGACCAGCATTAAATGCTTTTAAGTCTTCAACACCGCGTAAAACTTGAATGTTTTCTGCACCAATTTCGCGCATACTTTGGGTAACTTGCGGCCCTCTGTATGTTTCCATTAGTACATTGGTAGCAAGATTGCTGCTTTGGGTAATCATGAGTTTGGACAATTCTAATACCGTCTTTTTCTTTCCCAAGAATTCATAAAGAGCTGCTTCACTATCTTCAGATACCTGCATATTATACGAGCTCCCATCAACGATGCTAGTAAAACGATTGGTCACTAAAAGTGAATCTGACAAGAGTTTAATGCCCAACTCATGTTGCCTTAGAATTTCGTACAGAACGGGAGTTTTCATGGTGCTTGCTGCATGAAATACTGAGTCTGCTTTGATAGATAATTTGAGTTCGGGGCGATCTATACTTGAAAATTGAACGGCAAAAGTCCCCTCAAGAGTTGATAATTTATTTTCAATAGAATCAGCAAGATTCGCAAGCGCTATTATCTCGTTTGAAGATCTCGTTTCTTTGGGGGGTGTTTCTTCACACGAAGTTCCTACCCATAGAGAACAAAGGAATAGAGGGATGATTAGTTTCTGCATAGACCAAATAAACTAATGGTGATTGGAGTACCCATTGAACCAAAAAACTATTTATTAGGCAAAAAAAAAGCCACATAAACATGTGGCTTCTATAAGTAAACTCAAAAGGAGTCTTAAGCGTTTTTCTTTGCTTGAATTTCTAGACGAATATCTTGAGCTAATTTCTTAAGATCTTGAAGACCTTTTCTAGCTCTAGTTCCAGCTGCTTTGTTTCCTTTGTCGTAGAATTTTTCCATTTCTGATGAAACTGACTCTACTAGGCTTTGTAATTCACTTACTCTACTCATTATTACTCCGTTATGTTTTAGTTAATGAATATTCTTTAAAGAATGACTTAAGCTATATATTCATTCAGTTCGAATCAAATAGAAAACGCAAAAAATTAAAGAAAAATCGGCTTATTCGGTGATTTTGGGCTGTTTTTAGTCAAATTCATACATTTTTTTAAGAATTTAGGATGATTTTTTGACCTCAATGTCATCATTTGAGACAATAATGTGCTTTCTATTCGATGATTTTACTAAGTACATTACTAGAAAATGCGTGAGGTAATAGCTCATGAATCGAATATTCAGACCAACTGCCATCTTTATGTAGGCTATATAATTTAGCATAGGGCATATGTTCATTTAGCACCTGTCGGCATGCTCCGCATGGTGTGCTTAGATCGCCCTGCTCGGCATGAACAAATAGGCCATATATGTTTTTTGGGGAATAGCGTAAGGCAGAAGCCAAAGCTGTGCGTTCAGCACAAAGACCATTCTCCCATTCACTAAATTCTACATTAACCCCTGGAAATAAACCTTGTTCTGTCCAAATCATTGCAGAAACTGGAAAATTTGATTCCGCACAAATAGAATAAGAGCATAACTGACGTAATTTAGCTGCTATCTTGTCTATTTGTTTTTTTGTGAATATGGGTAGATTTTGATTCCTTTGCTGAAGTGCTTTTTCTAGCTCTGGAACCATTTGCGAGAGTTCTAATTCGTCATGAGAAATAGGAGAGAATATGGAATCTCTAGTAAGATCTAAATTCAGACTCTGTTGTTTAACAACCTCTTCAATTAGTTGTTGTAAATGTACTTTTTCGACTATTTGAATAGGTACATCAAAATGGCTTTTCCATATTTCTATACCACCGATGTTGGAATCAGAAATAATAATTTCTTGTGGCTCTTCTCCATTC
>RFPJ01000031.1 GCA_009926145.1 Bacteroidota bacterium | reverse complement strand
AACTGATTAATCACGGTCTCCGCATAGCTGTCCTTTTCTTTTAATTCCTGTTCTTTAGTAAGGTATGGAGCGTTTATAAGAATGAATAGGTTCGAACTGTTGGCAGGAGCATGCTCTGAATCGGTGTATGAGGTATTAGCAATATAAATCGTAGGGTCTTTGGGAAGTACTTTATTTTGAAAAATGTCGGTGAATTCATCTTCATAGTCACTACTAAAGTAAATATTATGATGTTTAAGCTGAGGGTAGGTACGGTTCAACCCGAGAAGTAAAACAAATCCAGAACAAGATGGTTCACTCTTGACGGTTTGAAGGTGATTGAAAAAACTTTGATCCTTTCGCTCTAGTAATTTTTGATAGGTTTCGTAGGCATCACTATTAGAAACTACTATGTCGCAATCGAAGGTGAGGCTGTTTGTTTGGTCCTTTGAGTCGGTAGAAAGGTGATGGGATGGTCTAGGATTGCTATTAGTTAGCTGTAAACCGCGAATTATACGCTTAGAACCATATTTTTCAGTGATGATTTTGTGTACGTCGCTATGAGTGTGAAAAACCACCCCTAACTCAGTGGCTAATTCGATCAACTGATCTACTAACCGTCTCATCCCACCTTTGATGTAAAAGCCACCAATATTGAGCTCAACATGTGGAATCACATTCAGTGTGCCGGGTGCCTGATAAGGCGAAGAACCATTATATGTGGTGAATCTTTTGAAAAATAATCTGAGGTATTCGGATTCAAATTTTTTATCAATCACCGAACTCACACTTTGAAAGGCGTCAATGGCAAAAAATGAGCTTATATTAAGGCCTTTAAGATCTGAAAGTGAGTCTAAGGGATTGTACAAAAAGGCATCGGCTGTTTTGTGGTAGAGCTTGGATATATACGTTAGAAAGTGTTGGTAGGCGCTGTAATCTTGAGGGGCAATTCGCTCAATTTCTTTTAGGGTTTGGGCATCATCCTCGTAGCAATCAAACTGCGTTCCATCGGGGTAATTGTACCGGCAAATAGGCTCTACGGGGACTAATTCAATAACATCTTCTATAGATCGGCCGCATGCGTGGAAAAATTTTTCAAGTAGAAAGGGCATGGTAAGCAAACTGGGACCGGTATCGAATCGAAAACCCTGTTCGTCATATTCACCCATTTTCCCGCCAAACTCAGAATTCTTTTCGAAAAGGTGGACTTGATACCCATCCGAAGCGAGAAGGCAGGCCGACATTAACCCACCGATACCCCCTCCAATGACGCCAACACGTGGGGAATTGTTGGAGTGTGGGGTATTCTGGTCATCAGCTGATTTGAACGTCGATGGTTGAGAGGCCATGGTTTTCACAGGTAGAGGTAACAAGTTTATTTAACGAATGAATTAGAACAAGTTAAAGTAGTATAAAACTAGTAGATTAACTCTCTAAAGCACAATGGTTTGTATGTACAACAACGATATTAACGATATCATTGAAAACTATAACTCGGAATGCATTGAATTCATTCGTGAGCATGAGGAGAGTGCGTTAGAGCCTTTAATCTTAAATGGAGCATGGCCTAGCCAAGTGCCTAAATCTTTTCTGATTGATCAGATAAAGAGTCGTAAAAAATTACGGACAAAAGTTCCCGAATGGGCTAATAATTATGCGATAATTGTTCCACCGGAACAAAATTTACAGCAGAGTTCTTCTCAGTGGACGGCTATGTTTAAAGCAGATCTATCCAGTTGTTCTGTTGTTTTAGACGCAACGGGGGGGATGGGGGTGGATAGCTATTTTTTTTCGAAGGCGGAAAAAAGAGTCTATTACCTAGACAAAAATCCAATGATGTGCGCCATTGCAGGCTATAATTTCAAGCAATTAGGAGCTGAAATTGAGGTTATAAATGCCTCTATTGAAGACTTTTTAGCAAATAATTCGGGGGAATTTTCTGAAGTTCATGATGCTCTAATGTATGAGCCATTGTTAGTGTATGTAGATCCATCAAGAAAGGTTGAAAATGAAAAAGTATATAACTTGTGGGATGCTGAGCCAAGGGTATATGATATTTGGGATCATTTGAAATTACTCAGTGATCAGGTATTGATTAAAGCTTCACCAATGGCAAATATTGAAGAGTCGTGTATTCATAATGATCGAGCAGCAAAGATCCATGCTTTATCTGTAAATAATGATCTAAAAGAACTGTTATACCTATATACTTTTCACTATGAGGAAGGTCAAAAGCAAAGGTTGATAGCGGTGAATATCCAAAAAAATGACAATCAAATATTTTTTCAAAGTAGCATAGAGTATGATGAAGAAAATGGCTTAAAGGTTGATAATTCATTGTTACAGCCTATACCTAACCCAAGTATTGAAGCTATTGAAGTGGGAAAATTACCTAAGGAAGAAGATGAATTTAAATCTGGATATCTCTATGATCCTTGGGTAGTGCTGAAGAAATTAGACCTTATGAAGGAAGTGGCTAAGGAGTATTCTTTGGTTAGTTTGCATCCATCAACACATATATTTTATGCTAACGAACATATATGGGATTTCCCTGGCAGAGTATTTACTATCGTTGATGGATTTCCACCTAATAATAAGGTTGTAAAAAAATGGTTAATTCGCGAACGAATTCAACATATAAATATTTGGGCTCACAACTATCCTGAGTCCACGACTCGCTTAAAAAAACGATTTCGAATAGGGGATGGCGGAACCCGATTTATGATTTTTACCAAAATACAGGGCAATCGTCACTGGCTTTGGATTGCTGATTTAGAATCCAAGGAGTATACGAAGCTTTAAAAGTTGATTACTATACCAATGGAGGGTAGTACAGTGGCCGAATTGTTGGTGTTCACTTGTACAAGTTGTCGTGGTAGAAGTATTTCTCCAGCATCGTCACGATCCAGGCCGAAAGAAGGCTCTTGAGGATTGGCACTTGCTAACAGATTTTGAATCTCGAAAAATAAATCCAAACTCCATACAGAATAACTCCATTTCTTATCGACTCTTAGGTCTACCTGACTGTAACTACCTAAACGCTCTGAACCTATAGCATTAAAATCTTTTATGACGGCAGGATAAAAGGTTAGACTTCTATCGAGATCGGTGGGTACATAAGGAGCAGATCCTAGATAGCGGTATCTTGTACTAATTTCCCAGTTATTGCCTAGTTTATATCCCCCCAATAAGGAAACAAGTATTTGATTATCCCATAGGGAAGGACGATAGATGTTATCGCTTCCCGAGAATTCACTTCTAAACCAGGTGAACGATCCAATTCCATACCATTTACCTGTGAATTTTTGTTGATAGAGAAACTCTACCCCATAGGTACGGCCTAAGCCAGAACTCTCTACGGGTTCGCTGCCTAAAACTTCAAATCCACCCCCCTTGTTGGCTAAGGAGACCTGATCTTTAATAGATATAGGATATTGATCATAGCGTTTTAAAAACCCTTCAAGGGTAAAGCGAGCCGATTCACTAATTAGATATTCAAATCCTCCCACCAAGTGTTCACTCTGTATATAGCTAGTTGAACGATTCGTCCACGCTCCATCATTATTCTGATAACCAAGTATGGTATAAGGTGGAATTTTGTAATAGATGCCCCATGATTGATTCCATTTCCAATTTCCAGCTTGGTCGATGGTATATGAGGCTGAAACACGAGGGCTAAATTGGGCAAACATTCCAGACTTATCGGTCATAAATGAATTATCATCGAGGCGAAAACCAGCCGTTAGTTGCAATCGATTATCCCACCAGCTGCTAGAAGCTTGCGCAAAAGCACCATAACGTAAAAAGCTCAAGTCTGAGTTAAATACCCAATCATTTACTAAATCAATGGTTGTGTTGTCGTATTGAACGTTTTGCATCGAATAACCAAATGAATAGGTCCAATTATTCACAAAGAGTTTAAATTGATGACGAAATTTAGTTTCAACTTCATTGGCATCATTTTCAAAGTACAGACCTGTTTCATTAACATTATCCTCAAATCTTGAAAAGCGATTATATAAACTATTCTGGCTTAGTATTACATCCATGAAACCTGAATTATTAGCAAAACGATGCCGCCACCTAAGTCCAAGTGTATTGCTTTGCTGCGCAAGAACCGGCACTTGATCCTGAATGGCTTTTTGTTCGGCATCAAACTCATCAATTTCATTTACCGAAGAATTATCGATAGAACCTACCCCAGTGATTAGTAATTCGTTTCTATTGTTGAATCTATGGTTCACTTTGTACTGGTAATCCCAATAATCGGGTAAGAAGGGTAAGCCAATGGCTTCAAAAAGTACTTGAAGATACGACCGCCTTACACTCATGATGTAGGTGGTATTGGCTTCCTCATCAGCTCCCTTAAAGAGCGGTCCTTCAAAAGTGAGCGCTGATTCTGAGGAGCCCAGCCTGAAATTGCCTACAAAATTTCTACTGTTTCCATTTCTTTGGTCAAACTCTAACACGCCGCTCAAGGTGTTATCATAGGAGGCTGCAAATGAGCTAGCGGATAGGGTTACACCCTCAAAAAATGACACATTCAATAATCCAACAGGCCCCCCAGCACTTCCTTGAGTGGAAAAGTGATTGATGGTTGGTATTTCTATACCGTCAAGATAATAGACATTTTCATTTGGGGCACCCCCGCGAATGATTACATCATTCCGAAAGCCGGCAACCGATCCTGACACCCCAGGGAATGATTGAATAACTTTAGCAATATCGTTGTTTCCACCTGGATAGGATGCAATTTCTTGTTGACTCAAGTTTTGTATCGATAATGGAGTTGTTTCTAATTTTGTGAAAGGATTAACCGTAACTACAACCTCATCTAGGTTAACATCAGAAGACTCTAAGGCAATATTTATATCGGCATTCCCTTCGGATCGAATAACAACATTAAACAGAATTTGAGGCGCATAACCTATATAACTAATGCGAATATTGTAACTGTCAGGCGGGATATTTCTAATAACGTAGTCGCCATCGGCATTACTAGCGGCACCTAAATCCGTATCTACCAAGAATACGGTTGCTCCGACAAGAGCTTCTCCCGTTTTACTATCCGTAATTTTCCCTCTCAATTCGCCATTCTGAGCAAATAAGTGGCTATTGGGTAATAAAAAAAGAATTGCGAGTAGTATACCTAAAATGAAAAAGCTCTTGGGCCGTAACATGTGGTTGTAACCATTACTTAAGGGTTAGTAACGCTACGGTTTCGATATGATAGGTTTGAGGAAACATATCCACGGGCTGTATGGCATCGACCTTATACAGGCTTGATAGTTTTTCAATGTCTCTTGCCATGGTCGAACTATCACAGCTAACATATACGATTCGTGGCGTTTTTAAATCCAATAACTGTTGCACTACATCTGGATGCATACCAGCTCTAGGTGGATCAGTTACCAGTACCGTTGGAACACCATATTCTGCTATCAGCGTTTCATTAAAGGTGTCTTTCATATCACCTTTTACGAAATAAGCATGATTGATCTCATTTTCTTGTGCATTCTTTTTTGCATTCTCGATAGCTTCTTCTACCAATTCTATACCCACAACTTTAGTCGCTACTTTACTTAGGTAAAGACTTAAGGTTCCCACCCCACAATATAAATCATAGACAAGGTCATCGGGTTGAAGGTTGGCAAATTTTAGGGCTACCTCATATAAGGCTTCAGCTTGTTGGGTATTGGTTTGGAAAAAAGCTTTTGGATGAATGTTGAATGTGAATTCTCCAATGGAATCGCGAATGTATCCAGGACCTAATAAAACGTGTTCGATGCGACCATATGCCGTTGGGCTTGGTGTGTCGTTGATGCTATAAATGAAAGTGGTTATTTCGGGGAAACTTTGTTTGAGACTCTCTAATAGTGTATTTATGAGGTTCATATCTTCATAATAGCTTACCAATACGACCATTAAATCATTGGTATAATGAGATTTGCGAATGACAAGATGCCTGAAAAATCCTTCTTTATTAAAGGTATCATAGGCGGGAATATCGCGTTCTAAAGCAAATCTACGCACATGATCTAAAATTTGATAGGAAATCGGGTGTTGTAGATGACATTCCTTTAGATCCAATATTTTATCGAATCTCCCAGGAGCGTGAAGTCCTGCCGCAAAACCAGCATCGTCCACAAATTCTTCACTCCGAATTTCCTGCTCGGTTAACCATCGTCGAGGACTAAAACTATATTCCATTTTGTTACGATAATAGAGGGGAGTAGGGCACCCAATTATATCATCGACAGGGGTTGAACACTTACCTATTCGGGTTATATGATCTTCAACCTGTTGGCGTTTGAACTCCAGTTGTTTTGGGTAAGGAACATGTTGCCAACTACAGCCACCACAGACCCCAGCATGAGAACAAAGAGGGGAGATTCTATCACTTGAGGGGCTTAGAATCTCTAATAGTTTAGCCTCTAAGAAATTCTTTTTCTTTTTTATAATTCGTGCGGAAACTCGATCTCCTGGCATAGCGCCCTTAACAAAAACCGCTCGTTCTTCGAATCGGCCTACACCTTTACCTTTAAATGCCGTTCCATCTATAAATAATTCAATACAGTCGCCTTTTTTCATTAAGAAATATTCTCCTCGTCATAGTAAGCGTCAAATTCAATTTTTGCTGCTATACGAGGGTCATTCGTCTGTTCTATGGTGGTAAGAGCTTTTTCGAGTTGACGTAAAGCGATATTGGTGAGCATCTGCAAAAATTTAACTGCGATCTGAGGATGCCGTTCCATTAAAACTTCAAAATCTGGCTTGAAGAACCCTAACAGAGTACAATCGGTTTTACATAAGGCAGAAGTTTTTCTTCTTAGATTATAACCGATTGAAAGGGCCCCAAAACTATCAGGTGAGTGCAGAAGGAAAGCGTCTGATTCATTGGTGTCTTTTTCTGAATCATCATTATTCGTTGCAATGGTGAGTTCAACGGATCCATCTTCAATAAAATACATGCCTGTACCAGGATCATTACGATAGAAAATGTATTCTCCTTCCTTATAAGTTCTACGATGACAAAGTTGCAAAAACTCATAGCGTTCTAGAGTAGAGAGATTTTGCAAAAACCGAGACTTTAACACGATTTTCGATTGCTGCTTTATACGATTATAAGTACTCATAAATACAAACCTTTCGTGTTTATTGCCTAAAATGAATGACCAATTCCAAAACTAAAATACAATTTCTTATTGTTAAACCATCCTAAATTTACATCATGTGCTCGTAAGGTGAAATCTAAACGTACCACCACATAATCCCAATCAATACGAACCCCTGTACCGGTACCTACTGCTATTTGGTTGTAAAATGTATCAAATCTAAAGCGTCCTTGTTCGAGTTGATCTTCATTATCTTGAGATCTAAAGTCATTTCTTGGTCCGTACCAAATGTTACCCGCATCCGCATAGATAGCTCCTAACCAGTCGGCTCCGAGTAAATCTTTAATGAACACCCGTCTACTTTCTAAAAAAGCCGCTAATTTAATTTCACCTCCATTAATGGTGACTTGATCGGATGCAATACTACCTGGACCTAATTGAAATGGAGCCCAACCCCTGATGTCGTTACTCCCACCTGCAAAAAAACGTCGATTTAATGGAATAGACGTGTTTTTTCCAAAAGGATGGGCGATTCCAGCAAATACTCGGTACGAAAGTACAGCTCCCGTGGTTAACGGTAGATATCTACGAGTGTCTAAAGTGAAAGTGAGAAACTGTGAATAGGTTAATTGATTGTCACTTAGCTTGAATAAGGTTGGCAATTCACCCTCAAGGATGCCAGGAGTCACTACTAATCGATCCATGAGATAGGGGAGATTACCACCCGCAGAAAATGAAAATTCCCGGAAATATCCTGTATTTCTTTTAATCAGATTGGTGGTATAATCTCTGAAGCTATAGCGTATTATGGAGGAAATCTGAGGTTCGAAATCTTGAAGAATACGTATGTACTCAAGACTGTTAGCGCCAAATTCATCTATTAAGTTATTTTTAAATTCGGTAGACGGGTTGGTGTCGATAATATCTAATTCGAATACATCTAAAGTAGAGATTTTAGAATTAGAGTGAGGTATTTGGATTCTGTAATTGAACTGTAAATCTGAATTTATATCAAAATATAGTTGATCGGACCGGCTGTAGGAAAGGGAGTAGCTAGAGTTGGCGCTAATGAAACTCGGAAGGGAATTGAGTTGTCTAAAAGGGCGGGATAGCCTTGGAAGAGTGTATTGGGTGCGTAACTCATAACTTCTAAAAACCGAGGACTGAACTTGTCCTTCGGGTGCTATCTGTTGAATGGTCTCTTGAGCTACAAACTCAAAACTCGAATTCAAATTAATGTTCAAACGTTCAGCCAATCCATTGACATTTATATTACTGTAATCAATCCCAATTCCAGTACCAAAACCATATCGTTTCATCCCGAAAAATTCAGTTGAAATGGTATGAGGAGTGATACTTTCAAGTTCAATGTAGACGGGGATGATATCTTTTGTAAAATCTGGATTAATCCCAAATTCCGAGAGACCAAATCGTTTGATACTCACCATACCAAGACTTTGTAATTCCCGTACACTCTGAAGATAGTCACTCTCCGAGTATTGATCTCCTGGTGTAATAATGATTTGATCTGCAATGACTTGGTTTCTAGTAGGCAGGTTTTCAGACTTTGATATGATGAGCGAATGAGTGGTATAGGTGTTGGAATCCAAGCTATCTACTAAGATGACCTCAGTAGGCTCTTGTATGTTTCTGTATTGAACAGAGACATCTCCAAAACGATAGGACCTACCTGGTGAAACATAGAACAAAGCTTCCAGTCCATAGGGCTGTTTACCCGGTTGAATGAATGCAATTACCGAATCTCGTGTAACCGATGCATATCCATTGTCTTTTAAAAATAGGAGGATACGATCTTGTTCAGCCTTAAGGGTTGAGGCGTTATACGATTCAAAGACATTAAAGGAAGAATCTGTAATGGCCGTTTTTGTAAGTGGACTACTTTTATAGAATTGAGCAGTTTGGATCTTCGGAAGGGCTGAAGGAAACCCCTGATAGGTGATAGTCTCAATCTGGTATTGGGGACCTTCTTGGATGATGAAGGATACTTCAACTGCTCGACCTCTTAATGGCACAATGGTGGTGTCTACCTGTACGTCTCTGTATCCTAAAGACTCATAGAACAGTTTTATTCGATCTAAATCATTTCCCACAATGGCGCGATCTAATAGAACAGGTTCTTCTCCCAAACTTCCACCACTTATTTGATTTAGATATAACCAAGGAGTAAACCTAGGAATAGCCAGAAACTCTCTATTGGTTCGAGTTTTGACTAAACTCTCTAGAGCTCTATTTTTAATATCTGAGTTACCACTAAAACGAACTTTCTTAATCAGATAGGGTTGGGCATCATCAGTACGGCTGGCTTGTTGGGCAGATTCGGCATTGGTGGCCGACGATTGATCTGTCGTTTGCGCATACCCTTTTGCATTGCAGAAGCACAAAGCACACAAAAGGATGGTATAAGAGATAATCCTCAGGCTCAAAAGAAAGTAATAACTAAGGTTTTGTAAGGATATGATCCGGAATTTTAGAAAATTCTGGTAGAATTAGACATCATCATAATCGAAGCCTTCATCTTCCTCATTGTGAAAAAAGTCTTCTTTACGAATATAATCTGGCCAGATATCCTCAATACCTTCGTAGATAATTTCTTCTCCCTCGTCAATTTCCTCTAACTCTTCCAAGTTAACAATTACTTGGTTGGGTAGCCCATTTCGCTCGGCCCACTCAATAAGTTCTTCGCGGGTAGCTGGAAATGGTGCTTCATCTAGAGCAGCAGCTAATTCTACAGTCCAAATCATAGTATGTTTAATGCGTTAGGATTGATAATATATTAAAAGAGAGTGTAGTCAAAAATACAAGTCTTTACTGTAATTTTTTTTATACTCAATTCGTGCCGAAAATATTGCTATCTTAGCAAAAATACATCAACGAATTAAAGAATATTTACTTTTATGTTTAATTCACTAGGACCTACTGAAATTATCATCATTGCCTTGTTCATCTTGGTTTTCTTTGGAGCTAAACGCATACCTGAACTCGCAAAAGGACTTGGCCAAGGAATTCAAGAATTCCGCAAGGCTTCTCGAGACATAAAAAAAGAAATCGAAGAGACTTCAAAAGAAATTGAAGATTCGGTTAAAAGCGAAGAGAAAGAATCCTCAAAATAGATAGGTTTTCAATTGTCTTACCCAACTATACGTACGGTACAACAACAAATTGTAGATGGAGAGATTCGACTCACCGATTTAGTAGCCAATCACCTTGACGTAATCAAAAAAAGAAACCCAGATATCAATGCGGTTACGTTTTTCGATGAATCTGCTAGTTTGCAAAAAGCTGAGGTTATTGAGCAGAAAATCAAAGCAGGTACGGCAGGACCCTTAGCTGGTTTGGTTATGGGTATTAAAGATGCCATATGTGAAGAGGGTAAACCTGCCACTTGTGCCTCTGAAATGCTGAAAAGCTTTAAGAGTGTATATAATGCAACAGTTATTGAGCGACTTATAGCCGATGATGCACTTTTAATGGCTCGTCTAAATATGGACGAATTTGCAATGGGATCTACCAATGAATATTCCATATATGGTCCTGCTCGAAACCCTTATAATACCGAGTATGTAACGGGGGGGTCTTCTGGAGGTAGTGCTGCTGCGGTAGCATCAGGTATGGTTCATGCAAGTCTTGGTTCGGATACGGGGGGATCTATTCGACAGCCTGCGGCATATTGTGGTGTTGTTGGATTGAAACCGTCGTACGGAAGAGTTTCTAGATATGGATTGATTGCATATGCCTCTTCATTTGATTCTATTGGACCATTGACGCATCATGTCGAGGATGCGGCAAGAATTCTTCAAACAATCGCAGGCCGAGACTCTTATGATATGACGAGTTCAGCAGTACCCGTGACTGATTATCTGAGCGAATTGCAAGAACCTTCTAAAGCAATTCGAATTGGTATTCCAGCCGAATACTTTGGTGAAGGTCTCGATTATGAGATTCATGAAAACATCAAAGAAACACTGTCTAAATTAGAAGAACAAGGTGCTACTCTAGTGCCTATGCATCTTCCACATAGTGAGTATGCCATATCCACTTATTATATTTTAGCTACTGCAGAAGCTTCTAGTAATTTAGCTCGATATGATGGGGTTCGTTTTGGACATCGTGCTAGTCTTGAGGATATACAGTCCCTCTCATCAGAGGATTCTGGACTTAATAAAATGTATAAAATGAGTCGGACTCAAGGCTTTGGCCTGGAGGTTAAACGTAGAATTATGCTGGGAACCTATGTGCTGAGTTCTGGGTATTATGATGCCTATTATGCAAAAGCTCAGAAAGTGCGACGACTTATTCAACAAGATTTCACCAATGCTTTTGAAAAGGTTGATGTGATCGTTAGCCCAACGGCACCCACTACGGCCTTTAAAATCGGAAGTAAACTCGATGATCCTGTCCAAATGTATTTAAACGATATCTATACTATTTCGGCAAATTTGGCTGGTATCGCTGGTATAAATGTACCATTAGGGCAGCATTCGAATGGTTTGCCGATGGGAGTTCAATTTATGGCTGCAACAAATAACGAAGCAACACTACTTCGTGCTGCACGTCTTGTTGAGCTTCTTCAGAATTCTTAACATTTAATCTTGAATACCATACATCATTCTCCTAAAGAGTATCTCGAACTCTGTTTTTTCATTCAAGAGATTGAAGCGGACTTTGTAATTGCAGAACTACATGAATTTGGTTTCACTGGTTTCGATGAAACGAGTAATGAGTTACGGGCATATATAGAAGCCGAAAATTTCTACTTAAATGTAAAAGAAGAGCTAAATCATTTTCTAGCTACTCGTAACGATATAGCATTGGTCCAAACCAATACACTGGTTGAAAAAAATTGGAATGAAGAATGGGAAAAGGGTATTAAACCACAAAGAATTGGCTCTTTTTATGTTTATCCTAGCTGGAACCGCGAAGATCAACCCCATGACTTAATCCCGTTACATATCGACCCAAAGATGGCTTTTGGTACAGGTACCCATGAAACGACCCGTTTGTTATTGGAATGGCTACCTGAAGTGGTGAATCGGGGAGATCGCATCTTAGATGCTGGTACAGGAACAGGTATTCTGGCTATAGCAAGTTCGAAATTAGGAGCATTAGAGGTTTTTGGTTTTGATATTGATCCATGGAGTTATGAGAATGCCTCTGAAAACATT
>RFPJ01000004.1 GCA_009926145.1 Bacteroidota bacterium | reverse complement strand
GGTCTAAATTTTAATCGAAATGATACTAAACCCTAAGCCTATCTCAAATAGCCAAATAAAATATTTTCATCTATGTTTGATGGATTATTATTGACTACTTTTTGGTAATCTTCCACCATCACAAATTCCTTCATGAAGATGACCTTACTCCTAGTTAGTTGAAAGAACCACTTATGGAATGACTTTTTAAAAAGTCGGCCACTAATACACGATTTTTTGAAGGAAATTGGAATTCATGCATTTCTATAAACCCATCGGAACATTTAACGAGTAGTCGACCATCATGAATTAGAAGGTCACCCACTCGTCTATTTATGAGTTGATCATTTATACCCGAGCTATTTAATTGATCATCTCCTGCAACTGAAATTGAATGCACCTTCAATGGAATATCCTCCCATTCTACCCAGGGTCCTGGTGTAGGGGTCATCGAACGAAACTGATTATAGACCTGGGTTGCACTCATTGAAAAATTTAGTCTCGCATCCTCTTTCTGAACTTTAGGAGCAGGTGTAGCAAGAGAATGATCTTGAGGGACTAGTGTATATGTACCGCTTGATAATAATCCTAAAGCCTCTTTAAGTAAGTCAGCACCCATCAACTTTAAACGCTGATATACATCTCCTGTGGTTTCATGAGGCGAAATTTCAGTGATATTAGTGCAAAGAATTGAACCCGTATCCACTTGTTTGTCCAAGAAAAAGATGCTGTTACCCGTAAAGGTCTCCCCTTTGGCTATAGCCCAATGAATGGGAGCTGCTCCTCTATATCTAGGTAAAAGCGAGGCATGAACATTGATTGAACCAATTTTGGGTATGTCTATTAGCTTTTGGGGTAAAATTTTAAATGCGACTACCACAAATAAATCAGGATTCAATTCTAAAAGCTTTTTTTCTAGATTTTTATCCTTCATAGAATCGGCTTCTATTACAGGAATCCCATGTTGTATGGCCATGGCTTTTACGGGTGTAGGGCTTAGCTCTTTTCCTCGCCCTCTACGTTTATCAGTGCCTGAAACGACGGCTAGAAGTTCATGTGATGAATCGATAAGTACCTGGAGACTAGGCAAAGCAAATTCAGGCGAACCCATAAAAACTATTTTCATAAGTTTTTTAGTCATCTATCTATTTAGGTTTTAAAGGATAACTTGTTTCTACTAAACCAGCTTCAATATCGCTGAGCTGCGCTTTATGCATACGCCTTCTAAAACTACTTAAGTGATCAATAAATAGCACACCATCTAAATGGTCCATTTCATGCAGTACTATTCTTGCTGGCCATCCTGTTAAGGATAGCTCTTGTTCATTGAAAGTAATATCCCTGTATTGAAGAACAATGGATTCTGAACGTTTTACCTTATCGTTTAACTCTGGCAGACTTAAGCACCCTTCATCCATAACCACCATTTCTTCACTTTTACTTACAATAACTGGATTTATACAAATAATTACCCCCATATCCGGTTCATCATCCTCTAAAACAGGGTCCGGATCAAAAACAAAAATTCTTAGAGAACGTCCAACCTGAGGTGCCGCAAGACCTAATCCATTGGCATGATACATTGTTTGAACCATATCCTGTGCAAATTGTTCCACTTCTTGATTTAACTCAGGTACAGCTTGTGCTTGAGTACGTAATACAGGATCATTATAGGTTACTATGGGCAAAATTGACATAAGGTGCTAATTATGATGATCTAAGTATCTTTGTAGTATAATTGCTGCAGCTATTCTATCAAGCCTTCCTTTTTCTTGCCTTTTTTTCTTAGAGGTTCCGGAGTCAATCAAGACTTGAGCAGCTTCTTTTGAACTGTATCGTTCATCTACCTTGTGGACTTTCAAATTAGGATATCTCTTTGAAAACGATAGAAGAAACTTTCTGACCCTTTCTATCGAAGGGCCTTCATTACCATCGGATTCAAGTGGCCAACCAATAACCATCGCCCGATACTCTTCTGTTTCAATTAACTGATCTAATCTAGACCATAGCATATCATTACTTATAGTCTCTAAAGGGCTTGCAATGGTACGCAACAAATCGGTATGTGCTAGACCAATGCGCTTAGCACCTAAATCAATAGCTAAATACCGAAAATATTGCGGCGACAACGATTAGGAATTAGAATCTTCTAGTGGTTCACGCAAGAATTGCTTCAACATTTTACTAGGCTTGAAGTGGGTCTTTCGATGTGCAGGCACATAAATAACTTCATTGGTTTTTGGGTTTCTAGCCTTTGGTTTTGCTTTCGTTTCCTTTACCTCAAAAACTCCAAAATCTCTAATTTCAATTCTACATTCTGTGTCCGCAGACATCATAATATCTCTTAAGGCTGCGATAACGGAATCTACCCAAGGCTCTACCTTAATCATTGGGTCATTGTTGGCTTCTGCTACTCTTCTAACTATATCTCGTTTTGTGTAGGTCATCATAATGTTTGTCCTAATTTCTTTTGCTCTTCTTAATGCATTTGTAATTTTGTTTTTCAAAAATCAATCGGGTGATTGATTGAGAGGCATTTAACTCATAACAAATTGTTATTTATATAAATACATGGGTTAAATTAAAGAACCTAGTATTCAATAGCTACCAACTACTCGTAACGTAAAACATTTTTTACACCTTGTAATTTTTCAAGGCGTTTCATGATTTTTTCTAGATGATTAATTCCATCTACATAAAGGGTTATGATGCCTTCAAACATCCCTTCATCGCTCGACACGTTAATACTCTTCATATTGGTAGATAAGGATCGAGAAAGAATATCTGTGATGTCATTAATCATACCTACCCTATCTTCTCCAATAACCCTAATGGCACCAAGAAAAGTGGAATCAATAGCACCTGCCCAACGGACGTCAATTATTCGATCACTTTCATTTTTCAACAAATGCTGGGCATTATTACACATACTTCGGTGAATTTTCACATCACCATTTCTTGAGATAAACCCTAAAACCTCATCACCAGGAATTGGATTACAACAGTTGGCATAGGTATACTTAACATGGCTAACATCCCCATTCAAGATAAGGGCGTTCCCTTGCCCAAAAGCACGAGCTGCTTCATAGTACTTCTGTTGTACCTCATCATGAGTTGAAATGGATGATTCTAAGATTTCGGAATCATCCTGATCAATTTTACCCGTACTTTTGAATTTTTTTGCCTCCTTAAATACTTGATTCACATCAATCGAACCCGTACCTAAATCATAGAATAAGCCTTGTGTGGATTCATACTTAAATTTGCGGGCAATCCTGGTAAGCTCTTGATCCGTTATTTCTAGTTTACCTTTATTACAGCGCTTATCCCAAATATCTCTCCCAACATCGGCTATCTTACGTTGTTTTTGTTTTATAAACTGGCGTATTCTGGATTTGGCTTTATGTGTTACCACATCATCCATCCAGTCTGGGTTTAAATTTATTTTAGTACCCGTGATTATTTCAACTTGATCACCATTTCTTAGTTTGTGTCTCAAGGGTACCATCTTATCATTAACCTTAGCGGCCATTGCTCTTTCCCCTACTTCGCTGTGAATTTCGAAGGCAAAGTCTATGGGTGTTGCATTGAATGGTAATGTTCTAAGTTCACCTTTTGGGGTAAAAACATAAATTTCGTCCTGATAGAGATTCAGCTGGAAATCCTTCACAAAATCGGCTGTTGAATCCGGTCTTGGATTGTCCAATACTTCGCGAACCCAGGATACAAACCGGTCTAAGGTATCGGATCCTGATTGCTCACCTTCTTTATACTTCCAATGTGCTGCTAAGCCTCTTTCAGCAATGTTATCCATTTTTCGGGTGCGAATTTGTACTTCGACTTTTTTACCCTGATTGGTAATGACCGTGGTATGCAGTGATTGATAACCATTTGCTTTTGGAACAGAAATGAAATCTCTAAACCGCTCGGGTATAGGTGTATACCAATCGGTAATGATTGAATATACTCTCCAGCAATCCTCTTTCGTATGAGGGTCGTCTAGAATGATTCGTATGGCAAAAAGATCATAAATTTCTTCAAAGGGTTTTTGTTGACGCTGCATCTTTCGGTAAATGGAATAGATATGCTTAGGTCTACCCTTTATTTCAAAAGATAAATTCTGTTCGCGTAATTGACGTCCAACTGGCATCATTAATTCATCGATAAATGCTTCACGAGATTCTTTCTTTTCTCTTAGTTTTCGTGCCACGAATTTAAAGGAAGTTGGGTCAATGGTTTTAAAACATAAATCTTCTAATTCATTTTTGATGCTGAATAAGCCAAATCTATGAGCAAGCGGTGCGTAGAGATCCATAGTCTCAGAGGCGATTTGAATTTGTTTCTCGCGTCTAAGATGCTGTATGGTTCTCATATTATGGAGCCGGTCCGCAAACTTTATCAAAATTACCCTAATATCTTCTGCCATACTAAGCAGTAGCTTCATAAAGGTTTCTGCTTGTTTGGAATCTCTGGTTTTAAAAACACCCGTAATTTTGGTTACTCCATCAATGATTACCGCAACTTCTTCGCCAAACCAATAACGAATATCTTCAAGGCTAATATCAGTGTCTTCAACGGTATCATGTAATAATGCGGCTATTACTGATGTGTCATCTATATTAATTTCTTGAGCTACAATTTTTGCTACTTCTACGGGGTGATAATAATAGGGTTCTCCAGAAGCCCTAGTGATACCATCATGGGAGAGATAACACAATTTAAAAGCCTTCGTAATTTGTTCTTCATCTACAAGGCCGATATTAGAGCGACAGATAAATAATAGTTGCTCCAAGTCTTCTTGCTGTGCTTGCTCTAAAACATGAGAACTAAGTTGATATTTGTTTATTGTAGACAATTGATCAAAATTTTATAAACGTATCGCAACACCAAAAATCATTCTACCTGTTTTCGAATCAAACTGTTCAAAACGAGGAGTACCTAATTCTGTATTTGTGTATCTGTATTCAATAAAGGGCTTGAGGATGGGTATAATGCTAACTTTTGCACCTACTGAAGCATTCCAATATAAATTGTCATCATTTTTATCTGACAATAGTAGATCAAATACCCCATTGCCAAAATCAAATGGTTCTATTTGTAATCTTTCTGTTCCAATCCCTAAACCAACATAGGGCTCAACTAACCCCACACTTAGCCCAGCTATTGCTTGTAGACCCACATCATAATTAGTTATTTCTTCTGAGTATCGAATTCCTTGTTGAGTTAGTTCATTCTCATCATTAAAATAACTCAAATGAAGTCGCACACCTAAATTAATCACGGGCACTTGCGTTAGAAACGGGGCCTCTATACGTAAACCAAACCCATTTTGGGGGTTTTCATCCCTAAGTTCATAGGAAACTCCAACCTCAATCTGACCCACAATCGGGGTTGAGAAAAAAAATATCAAAGAGATGATAAATAATAACTCGATGACTACGTGCTGTTTTCTAATCATAACTTAAATTTACAGCTAATTCTCTTAAAATTACTACAATGAAACTAATAATCGACCTTAGGGATAGAGTTACAATCAGGAACAAAAGTTTTTAATTATTTCTTAGGTATCATTTTATATTAGCCTTATATTTGTGCTTCGAAATGCCGCGGTGGTGGAATTGGTAGACACGTTGGACTTAAAATCCAATGGTTATTTAAATGACCGTGCCGGTTCGAGCCCGGCCCGCGGTACTTTTTTTCGAATGTATGCCCATCTTGTAAATCTTGACGATTCTTATTCAAAAGAAGTATTAGTCAACAACTGAAAAAAAAATCAAATCTGCTCATCTTTCGTCTTGATATGCATAAAGACATAAATATGCATAAAAACATCATTTATGAGACAAAAGAATTCGCCCTTCAATAGATTTCACTAGATACTTACAATTTCAAATTCCCCTTATAGAATGTATAAAAACAAAAAAATACACTTTTAAAGATGCAAAAAGGGGTTATTTGGTATAAAATTATGAATGGTAACAAAAGGAACAATATTATTGTTCAAGTCTCATATTTTGTTAAATTGATACAATATTGTAAAATATTGATACGTTAATTAATTACTGAAATTACTATATTTATCTCATTGTGTAACCCTAATCACTGAAAAGTGAAATTGTTAACCCGAACCCTTAGAAACTGAACATTTCTAAGGGTTTTTTGTTTTCATAAAATCAACAGGCGTAACACCAACGACCTTTTTAAATTGGCTGCTAAAATAAGCATAAGAAGAATATCCAACCGATTTAGCCACATAACGCATAGGAATATCTGGATCATTTAACATGATCTCTTTAGCTTCCCTAATTTTAATAGATCTAATGTAATCATTTAAGGTTTGATTAGATACCTCAGCCCACCTTCGGTATAAACTAGCACGACTTATGAATAGTTGCTCAGCTAGCCACTCTGCTTTTAATGATTTATCTGAAAGGTGACGAATAACTATAGCTTCAATTTGAGATACAAGATCATGTGTATCTCCTGGCTGACCATCTATGTTCAGTAATCCAGAAGCTTTTTTCTCTCTTTCTAATGTGTCCTTAACTGTATAAAGGAATTCTTCTAGACTTACATCCTTTTTCAAATAAATATCGGCCCCGGTAGACAGCCCTTCCCTTGTTAATTCTTGGTGATCCAATGCTGAGTAGTAGATTACTGGTGTATTCTTTAATTTTAGATCGTCTCTAATCGCACTTACAAGTTCTAAACCCGATATTTCAGGCATTCTGATATCGGTTATAACTAAATCGATATGAATGCTCTTGATTATCTCTAGAGCAGAATAGGCATTTGCCGCTACTTTTAAATTATAATCGTCTAAAAGATTTAGTGAAACACTTTCCAATATGTCTTTATCATCATCTACTACTAGTATAGTTTGTTTCAGAGAATCTAATTGAACTATATCATGATTATTTGATTTGTCATCCGATGAAGATAAGTCTTGAGCCCAGATATTATTTTTTATAATACTAGGTAAAATATTCTTCTCTGCATTTAAACCAACTTTACGATTTCCTCTCAACTTATAAGCTTCATAGTCAGCTTCAGCTTGTTTCGGGAAACTCACCGTAAAGGTTGTCCAATCATTTAATATACTTTCAACCGAAATAATGCCATTCATGGCATCTACCCAATATTTAACTAGGTATAAACCTATACCAGTTCCTTTGTAACCCTTAGCATTTTTTCCCTGGTACAGATAATCAAATATAAAGGGTACTTCGGAATCACTTATTCCTATACCTTGATTAGAAATTTTTAATTGGACAAAGTCCGAATTGTCAATTAATTCTACCCGAACTTTTCCATTATCTAAATTATACCTCAAGGCATTCATAATAAGATTTGAAAATATTCTATCTATTCCTTTGCGATCTAAGTTGATTGGAGTAGTTACGGTATCAATTTTGAACTCAATTTTTATGTTTAAATATTCGCTCCATTCCACATAATCTGATAGTAGATCATTGATATGATTAGTAAGATTAATAGCTTCTAGTTTTATTGGTAACTGTCCTTCAGATGTAATTACGCGAATATCAGATATTTGATTAATTAAATCTTTTAATCTATTTGCATTCTTATGTGCCCTAAGAATTTCCTTATGCTGTTTGGAATTTTTTCGGTTTGAATAAAGCTCCATTACTCGTTCTAAGGGATGTAATATCAAAGTAAGAGGGGTTCTTAGTTCATGAGCAATGCTATGAAATAACCGTTCTTTCTCATAAAGAGTCTTTTGAACCAATAAATTCAATTCCCGCCATTTTTTTATTCGTTTTGCTTGAATACTAAAACCCAGCAAAACACATCCTACTAGAACTAGAAATAGCAGCCACTGAAACCAAGCTTCTTCGTAAAAAAAACTGGGGACGATAATAATTAACTCATCTACAGATTCTGCCCCATCCATTAACTCGGCTTTTACTTGATAGGTATAGGTACCTGGTCGGACATCTGAATATACCGCCACACGTCTTTCACCATTTGATATCCAATCGTTATCTAACTCAATAATTCGATAATTATAGTCTATAGGCTGCCCCAAAAAATCAGGGATACTATAAAATAGGGCCAATCTTCTATCACCCTGTGCTAAAATTACTGTATCAACATTAAGTGTTTCTAAATATCCAGACTCAGAATAAAACCGTTCTATGCTAACCTGATAGGGATTAGTAATCCAAGCAGGATTAAATATATTTGGATTCACCATTACCAAACCATCTTGATTAGCAAACCAAAGTCTATGTTTTGAATCTTTAAATACTGAATTAGAGGTTCCACCATTAAATTCCTCGTTCCCAATACCATCTCGTTGTCCAAACCAATTAAGTGCCAACTCACTTTTACCGTTTAAAAAACCATTTAGGTTTTTCACAGATATCCTGCCTAAGCCACCATTAGTACTAAACCAAAAATGACCATTATTATCCCGTACTAATCCATGTATATAATTGTTTTTTAATCCGCTTAGACTGGTTAGTTCTTTATAATCTTGAATGGAATAGTCTAATGTATCGATCACCAACCTTCTTATTCCTCGATTCCAACCTGCTAAAAATACAGTGTCTTTTGTGTGCACATAAATTTGACGAATATTATCTAAGCTTCCTGCCTCAAAGTTTATTTGTTTTGGTGATTGATTGTTACGGATCCCCCATAATCCGTTATCAATTGTTGCTACCAATAAATCTCCACTCCCCCATATTGATATTGACCCTATCTCCTTTGAACCAATATTTTGTGATTTAAGCAGAAGAGAGAATGACTCCCAATCTTTAGTCTTGACGACTCCCTGATTGGCGGCTATATACGAAATACTATCCGTCTCTAATATCGAATGGATTCTGATAAACTCTTCAGAAAATGTATTATTTAGTGCCTTTTGCTCAACCCATCGGTTATTTGTTTCATCATAGCCCCATAAACCTTCTCTAAATGGAGATGCTAATAATTCATTACGTCGATTCTTATAAGTGTAAGCAAGCATAGAAGCTGGCAAACCTGCATTACTCAGCTTTGTGTCTTTAATATTATCATTTTCACCTAATTGAAACAGTCCAAATTGAGATATTCCATACATCATGCCTTCCCATTCTGTAATGGAATATGAATTCACAGGTATATCTTGGTTAATAAAGTTTTTGATTTGATTTCTACGAATTTTCACCAAACCAAACCTTCCAGTTGTTAACCATACAAGCCCTTGTCTGTCAATCATCATATCCGATACACCCGTGATACCCTTAATAAATTCAGAACCAATAATCACACTATCCTTATAGGCATAAACACTAAAATCTCTTAACCCTTCAGGAGTCGTAGCTGAAATTTTATTTAGATCATTAATAATAATTCCTTTAGCAAATACCTGGCTATCTACTATTTTTAGTTTTTCAATTTTGGTGTCATATTCATAAATGCTTCTACCTTTAATAATGTGTAGCTGATCTATATTAGAATAACTTACATGATTAATAGATGAGAGTATTTCTCGCATTTCGACGGTCTTGTTAGGTGTGAGGTGTAAAAGAGATATAGTGCCATCAACTAAAACAACAAATCTGCTTTCATCAATCATATACAAACGAATGGGCTGCTCCCAACTAGGTATAATAGACTTAAAATCAAACCTGTAAAGGAGTTCAATGTTCCCATTTTTATATTCATATAATGCATTGAAGCTTTGATAGAACGTACGATCTCCTTTCGCATTGGTAAATAAATCCACAACCGGCTCACTCGATAGTAAGCTGAAGCCATTGAAATCTTGAGTCTCTTTGTATAAGAATAAACCCTCTTGATTGGCTATTAAAGGATCGCCAGAGGTTGTGACTATGAAATCATTAAGAGCTTTGTCGTACCAATAACTTGGATAACCGTGGTACTGCTCTCCATCAAAGCGTAGTACATTCGTATAATTGTCATTTAGTACCCAAATGTTATTAAACTTGTCTACTTTCGGATTTCTAATTACCGGACTATCTGAATAATTTGTGTGATCTGGAGAAAACTTTCTAAACTGAACCCCATCAAAACGCAAAAGACCATCTATTGTGCTGATGTAGATAAAACCATCATTGGATTGAACAACCCCTAAAATATTATTACTCGGAAGCCCTGACTCTACCTGATAAAAAGTGATACTTAATTCAGTGGCATTGTATTCTAGCTGTCTTTTACTTGTCGTAATTTGGCCGTAAGCTACTTCTATATTTATTACGAGATATAATATTGGGAATGCATATCTACAATATTGTCTCATGGCTGCATTATATTTATTTTTAAAAACCTGCTCGAATGATACAATATTATAACGAATATTTAAGTCACTTATAGCCCTTTATTTGCATTTTAAAGCAGTTATGAGACTATAACACAAACAATAAGGGCGCAAGTTATCAACTCACGCCCTTCAAATGCAGCTTAACTAAATTATAAGTCTCGCTATGTTGGAGTTTCTTACTCCACCAGGTAACCAAGACCTGGTTACGGTTTAATTACTAATTACCCACCCATGAAGCTTAGTACCGCTTGAGGTGACATATTTGCTTGGCTCAGCGCCGCAGTAGCTGTTTGCTGCATAATTTGCAGTCTGATAACTTTACTTTGCTCTTTCGCAAAATCTGTATCGATAATTCGACTTTTTGCTGCTTCATTAGCTGAAATCGATTCCGATAGGGTTTCTTCACGAATAGATAGAGAGGATTGTTTAATTCCGATGTAGTTCACTCGATCACTCATTCGCTCAACCGCCGTATCAACTGCAAGCAGGAATGAACGGAAATCTGCGCCATTCGGTACGTGTTCCGGATTCGCTGCATCACCTGTGAAGATTAATGCTCCTTGTCCGCCATTTGCTGCAACGTCTACTCTGATAGCATCACCTGCTACAAGGGCGCCAAGACCATCAGGATCAACACCATTAGTAGTATCACCGAAAGTTGCATTGGCAGGGCCTGCAGCACCAAATAAATGAGCCACATCAACTGCTTCCAAGTCAACAGTAAGTAAATCTGTTCCGCGTTCCCCTACCTGAAAGTTAAAGGAAGAACCTTCTAGTAAGTTATTACCTTGGAAAACTGTTTGCGAAGCAATTTCATTGATATCAGTAGCTAATGCTTCAATCTGATCACTAATATAGCGACGCTCTGTTGTTCCCATGGTGTCGTTTGAAGCCTGGGTAGCCAATGTTTTCATCTCGATAATGTTATCCATTATCGTGTCATAGCTTGCTTCCGCTATGTCTAGTACAGATTTGGCATCACCTACGTTTTGTAGTGCTTGCTCTAATCCTGCTATACGACCTTTTAAGCGTGTCGCAATAGAATACCCTGCAACATTATCTTCTGCCTTATTTATGCTTAAGCCTGTTGAAAGGCGTAATTGGCTCTCAGCCAAATCTCTGTTTATCTTGTTAAGTGATAATTGCGCATCTAGCGCCGTAACATTTGTGTTAACTCTGTTCAAGTCTCCAAAAGCTGCCATAATTAACCTTTTGTTTTTATTAGTTTTTGCATTTGTTTTATGTTATAAGAGTTATCGTTTGCTAAAGTGGGTTCTTAAGTTTTTCACCAAAAAAAATTCAATTTTTTTTCTGTCTAATTATATAGGTAGAGTAAAGAGATTGTTGAGGCGTAGCATTGTGATATAGCTATGCAGAGAATAGCCTCTTGATTACTTACACAACTTATGATCATCTGAATGAGTCGCACAAAAAAAGGCATGACTGAATACAGCCATGCCTAAATTTTACGTTCTCCAGTATTAGAAGAACGGATTACTGAACCTAAGGTTTATCCAAGGAACCCCAATACTGCTTGTGGCCCCATATTCGCCTGAGCTAATGCTGCTGTCGAGGTCTGTTGCATAATTTGCAGTTTAACCGATCTACTTTGTTCTTTAGCAAAATCAGTATCAATGATTCTAGAACGCGCCCCACTATTAGCAGAGATTGCCTCAGAAAGGGTTTCCTCTCGAACCGATAGTGACGCTTGTTTAATACCAATGGCATTAACGTTGTCGCTCATGGTATCGATAGCCGTATCTACAGACGTAAGGAATGACCGGAATTCTGAAGCAGTAATCGCTGCGTCAGTGAAACTTAGACCTCCTTGACCAGTCGTTGTTGCAGCTGAATAAGTTACATTGGTTATCGAAGTACCTGTAAATAAAGAACCAATGTTCACTGCATCAATTTCTGCGTCAAGAGTATCCGTTGCTCGCTCTCCTACCATAAAGGTCATGGTAAGTGTACCTGCATTATTTGCAACACCATTTAAGAGATTAACTCCCTGATAAACGGTTTGGTTAGCAATATCATTAATATCACTAGCCAAAGCTTCGATTTGATCACCTATGTAATCACGCTCAGTCTGGCCTAAAGTTTCAGAACCCGCTTGAGTTGCTAAGGTTTTCATTTCAATTAGGTTGTCCATCACGCTATCGAAACTTGCTTCCGCAATATCGAGTACCGATTTGGCATCACCTACATTTGTTAGTGCCTGTTCTAATCCAGCGATACGACTTTTTAACTTAGTAGCTATTGAGTATCCTGCTGCATTATCTTCAGCGCTGTTTATTTTTAGACCTGTAGACAATCGGAGACGACTGTCGCTTAGATCACGATTTATTTTATTTAATGATAGTTGTGCATCCAATGCTCCAACATTGGTATTCACTCTATTTAAATCTCCAAAAGCAGCCATATTTTATCCTGTTTTTGTTGTGTGTTTATTGATGTTACTAGTGTTTGTCACTACCTATTATCGTTTACACCTATGGCTACTTAAGAAAAGAAGTAAAAAAAATTATTTGATGTAATTAGGACCTGCTCACTGAGGTGAAAATTCAACTAACCGTCTATTTCGTACTCATTAGCATATCCTCAAACACCTTTCCCAAATTTTTTGAAAATCTTTGAAGGTCACAAATTGGCGATTTTAGCACATCTAAGCGTAGCTGTTTTCTAAGTCTTGCTATATCGTCAGGGTTTTCAGAGAGTTCAATGATTTTTTTACGATAATCAGTCCAACTGTTAGCTACCCATTCGGGATGACCCGTATGAACCAAGTGAGATGCGGCATGGCGACCGGCAAAAGTTGGCCCAGGATAACTAATTAATGGCACACCCATTATTAACGCCTCAATAGTGCTTAAACCTCCAGAATAGGGCCAAGGATCGAGTGCAATATCCACATCATTGTATCTATCCAAAAGATTTTTATGAGGAGAATGTCCTTCAATAATGATACGGTCATTTGAAACCCCCATATTAGAAAATAAATTAAGTAAACGAAGCCTCTGACGCTGAGATTGATATGATTTACCCTTTAATAAAAGTTTAGAGCCTGGAATACTTAGTAAAATTTTTGACCATTGATACAACAGCACCTCATTTATTTTAACTGGGTTATTAAAACAAGCTAGGGTTAGATAACCGTTTCTAATTAATGGTGCTTCCGATATATCCGGCAGGTAATCTGGTGGCACATATGAAACATAGTCATCAGGTAGTCTTATTAATTTTTCGGTGTACCAATCATCAACTCCTTCAGGGGTTTGCACCGCATCGGTTAATAAAAAATCCATGGATTTTAAGCCAGATGTGTTAAATAGCCCACCTACCCATTTAACATGTATTCTTGCTGGCCTCTTTGTGATAACTTTTAGTTTGTTGTCGGCGGCATGGCCTGATAATTCAACTAAAATATCAATTTCATCCGTTCTTATTCTTTGAGCAATGGACTCATCGCTCCATCCAATTACGGAGGTCATCTCCGTTGAACTTTCATATAATCTTTTGGTTATTTCATCATGTTTATTGTTTGCATTATATAGATAACATTCAAAACGATTTTTATCGAGGTGCTCAAGTGCTCCAGTGATCATCCATCCAACGGGATGCTTTCTGAATCCACCTGACAAAAATCCCAGTCTGATTTTCTTTTTTTCTTCTCTTTTAGCTGGAGTTGGCATGGGCTTTAAACCATAGGTTGGCTCCCACTTTAAATGAGCTTGAAAAATTTCTTCCTTGGTATGACGCGGATTATAATGCATGGCCATCAAATAATTCGAAAATAACTGGGAGTCATAACCATTTTTTTTCAATGCTTTTAAATAAACATTCTCTGCTTCTTCATATTCACCAATTTCCAATAGACTTCCGCCTAAATTTATCTGGGCCGAGGGATGGTTTGGTTCTTTGTGTAGTATTTCTTGAAATATTTGAATGGCACTATCATAATCCCCTTGATCTTTTTTGCATAAGGCAACCCCCATTAAAGAAGCCGTATGGTCACCCACCCAATCTATATTAGTTTGAAATTCACGCAAAGCCTCATCGAATCGCTCTAAATTTCTGAGTAATTCACCTTTTTCTACACGTGCCAAAAAGTAGTTTGGTTTCATTTTTAGCGCTATATCGAATAGCTGTAAAGCTTTTGACCAATTTCCTTCTTGCACGTACACTTTAGCTATTTTGTAGGCAATTTCTTCATTTTTGGGCTCTAAAGAATTGGCATGTACATAATACTCAAGTGCTTCTCGTGGTTTGCCAAGCCTCACACTCAAATCACCAAACAATATCCAAAATCTTACATGCCGTCGAGCAACATCTTTCAATAAATTTAAGATGGATTCAGATTTTTCGAGTTCTCCAAGATGAAAATAGCATAGCCCAATTAGGTAACCTGTTTTCAGTTTATCATCATTTGAAGTAAAGCCATCTAAAGCTTTAGCCAGATGAACTAATGCATTGGAATAATTATTCTCCATAATCCAAGAAACTCCTAACAAATACTCCACTTCTGCAAGACTTTTGTTATGCATGCTGGATTTAAGATTATTCAAAATACTCCTAGCTTTTTCAGGAGCCTCTTTTATTTGGCCCGCTGACCTATAAAGAATGCCTTGGGCTTGTTTGATTTGATTCGTCATGCGTAAATGTCGTTAACCTTTTTATAGCTACATGTCTTTTGATGAATATCAACGCAAAAATAATACCAAGTTAGCGCCTACTATCCATTGAAGATTTAATTGAATCAAGAGCGTTTCCAAGGACTTTTTTTCCGTTTGGCATCTTTTTTTTCCTCATAAATACCTCATTATTGCCTCATAAATAAGATGTGTGACTTTCAAAGCCCTATATGATCACTAACACCCACATTTACATCATAAAAAGTGACGGCACAATAATTGCATTATCAGACTAGAAAAAGAAATTTCTCCAATTTAAGTAGCACACTTGTACTCCGATAACTTTGGAAACATTCATCTAAATAGAAATTTTTCAAACATTATGAATAATCCATACAGAGCATATCAACACCAGGCCGTATTAGACTCAAATCCTACTAAATTGGTGGTGAAACTTTATGATTTCATTTTTCAAGCTTCGTATCAAAAAGATGAAAAACGAGTTCGTGGTTTATTATCCGAGCTTATCCAAAACTTAAACTTTGATTATGAGATTTCTGGTTCTCTGTTTCAGATTTATCGGTATTGCCAACAGTTAGCTAGAGAATCCAAATTTGAAGAGATTATTGATATTCTGGATCCTCTGAGAGAATCTTGGGAAATGGTAGCTTTTGAACATATTCAACGACAAGCAATCTAACGCACTATGGCATCAGTATCTGACATCATTAGTCGCTCCGGAACTTATGAGAACCTCATTCAACAACTCATTCAAATTGAGGGTCAAAAAAAGGTTCAACTAGAAACTAATAAATCAGAGCAGGTAACTATAAATAAAGAACTAGGCACCATTAGTTCTAAGATATCCACTCTTGAAAATACCTTGACCGAATATGGTGCTTTAGAAAACAAAACGTTTAGCTCACTAAAAACCGTCAGTACCGATCCTAATTCCGTTTCAATAATAAGTTCAGAAGGTTTAGATGAAACCGATGAATTTTCAATTAATGTGGGACGTCTTGCTTCAAGAGATCATATTATATCAAAGGTTTATGATGCGACAGGCTCAGATTTGGATGATCTAGGTGATGGTAGTGTTACCCTTACAATTGGTTCTACCACTAAAACATTCACTATAGAAAGTGAATGGCCACCTAATCCAGGAAATGAAAAGAGTAACGAAGTCATTTTAAATGATTTAGCATCGCAATTAGAAGCAGAATTTGGGGATGCTGTTCAGGCTACGGTATTTCAAACAGCCACTGGGAAACTTCAACTCTCAATACGTAGCTCGGAAGAAGGTTATGATTCTAGGGTTCAAGTCATAGATACATCTGGGATGATGGAAGGATTATTTACCGAATCCACCCGTCAGACGGCTGTTGAAAATCTAAATGCTAGATTCTCCATAGATGGAATCGAATTTGAACGCTCTTCTAATTTAATCGACGACACCATCAATGGACTCACCTTTCAGCTAGAATCTACTACTGAAAATCCAATATCCATTGTAATCACTCAGGACACAGAGAAAGCGACTTCTAACTTCAATAGTTTTATGGAAGCTTTTAACGACTTAAACAAAACGATACGTTCTCGTACCTTCATAAATGGGGAAACGGGTTCGAAGGGACCATTGCAAGGATTTCGCTCGATCAGAAACTTAAGTTTAAACATGAGGCAAATAGCGCTAATTGATGCCGATCCATCTGAAAGCCCAATTAAGAACCTATCTGAAATAGGTATAGCGTTTGAAAAAGATGGATCCATGAAAATCGAGGATAATGACTTATTTACATCAGCTATTGAAACAAAACCTGAAGAACTTGATCAACTATTTTCAGCAGCTAGCTCACCAATCACTGCCATAAAGGATCTTTTAATGACTTACACCTCAAATGATGGGGTTATAGACTCAATAGAACGTGGGGTAGAACAGCGAATGGAGCGTCTTGATAATAGAATCGCGAGGGAAGAAAAATATCTATTAGAATATGAAGAACAACAACGTGCTATTTTTACTCGTTTAGAACAAATTACCGAAGAAGGGATGAGTCAATACAACCAAGTAATGTCGAGTTTAAGTAATTTGGGAATTTGACGATAAAGGTTATATGGAACATATCATATATATACTAAATGGCATAAACAAGGTCTCAGAAGACCTGGTAACTCTGTTTAATGAGAGTGATTTAAATTTAGATCATATTCATCAAAAACTGAGCGAACGAGAAGAACTTATTCAAACATTACAAAGCAAATCTATTGAGATTAAAAAGCAAGAGAATGATCTGGTTGAAGTCGAGAGAAAAGAAAAACTACTCGAACTAAAATTGGCATTTAGCAAACTCAATGGAATTATCATGCATCATTTGTTTGGGCTTTTGAATAGCTACTCCCAAGAATTGGAGCATATTCCACATCAAAGAAGAGCAATACAAAGTTATCGTTTTCAACTATAAATTCATTTTTATATACTTAACCATAATCTTACTGTTATGGACATAAGAAATATATCTAACTACACAAACAACAAGGTTAACAGCCCTGAAAATTCTAATAAAGAAATTCATCAGGTAAATCCGAGCGAATTAAAAAAACTCGAGAACACTACAGAACTTGATAAATTATCGGTATCTGCTGTAAATAAGGATGAATTAAGCTTTGCGAAGGTTGAACTAGAAAAACTAAACAAAGTTGCTCTAGAAAATATCGCAGAGTATCGACAGAAAATTCAGGACTATCAGGAATTGTCGTCAGATCAAATGGATAAACTTAAAAATAATGAGCTTCATCAGTTACTAAATGACCCAGAAGTTTGGTCGAGAATAGCTGATAAAATTCAATCATAAGTTTATTAACTACTTTCATTCTTCCCTTCCAAGCCTTATAATTATGAGTCCTATAGCTGACTTAAACCAGCTGTAGTTTCAAACCACAGGGTATACACAAGAAATGAAAGAAACCATACTAGTCGTCGATGACGATGAATTGCTATTAGGCTTCCTAGACGAGATTTTACGTAATGAAGGTTATGATGTTGTACCCTTCTCCTCTCCAATTAAAGCCGTTGAATATCTTGCGAATCATTCTGTCCAATTGGTAATTACGGATGTTAAAATGAATGAGATGACAGGTGATGAAATCCTATCACATGTCCAAGAATTCCACTCAAATACGGGTCTTATTATGATTACCGGTTTTGGTAACATAAACCATGCTGTTAGAGCCCTGCACAAAGGAGCATTCGATTATATTACCAAGCCATTCAAAGCAAAAGAAATCATTTTTCGTGTGAAACGTTTTTTTGATGGTGAAGCTCCATCATTAGAAGGTACATCAGAAGGGGGTTCCCAAAATAAAGGGGGCGAAAATTCTGCGACAACCTCTTCAACCCGTGAAAAAAAACCGGTAATACCTGCTAATTCAAGGCACCAAAAAGAACATTCGACACCTGATGCAACGGCAGAAAAAGAGGATCGCTTAAGCCCTATAAAAGATGAGGAAGAATTTGAATCAGGATTTATAGGAGAAGCGCCACAAATCAAACGATTAATGATGATTCTCCCACAAATTGCGAAAAATACTGCACCAGTATTAATTCAGGGAGAAAGTGGAACGGGAAAAGAGGTTTTTGCAAGTCAAGTTCATCTGTACAGTAACCGCAATAAAGCTCCTTACATAAAAATCAATTGCGCCAATTTACCTTCAGAATTGGTAGAAAGCACCCTTTTTGGTCATGTTAAAGGAGCCTTTACCGGCGCTATTTCGGATAGAAAAGGGGCTTTTGATGCCGCTCAGGGAGGCACCCTATTATTGGATGAAATAACAGAAATCGATGTGCAAGTTCAGGCTAAGCTATTACGCGTATTGCAGGAAAATGAGTTTTATAGGGTGGGTTCCCAAACACCTATCAAGTCTGATGTAAGGATACTGGCCACTTCAAACCGAAATATTGGAGCGGCTATCAAAGATCGCCTATTTCGGGAAGACTTATACTATCGATTAAATGTATTTCCTATTGAAATACCTCCACTAAGAGAACGTAAGTCCGATATCCCTGTACTAGCCGCTCATTTTGTAAAAAGCTACTGCGAAAAGTATGGATTTCCTGATATTCGCTGTTCTTCCGAGCTCATCGAGTACCTAATGCAAAAAGATTGGCGCGGTAACGTAAGAGAGCTTAACAATAAAATTCACAGAGGGATAATTTTTGCCCAAGATAGCAACGAATTAAAGCCCGAACATATAGAGAATAGTTTATTTTCGAATGTAGACGACCATTTGGATACAGAGGAAAAAGATATCCCACTCATGCCCATTGAGGACATGGAATTACAGCTCATTCAAAAAGCCCTTACTCATACGCAAGGCAACCAAAAACAAGCAGCTAAATTACTTGGCATATCGGATCGTACCATACGAAATAAACTAAAAAATCGAGAATAAAAACCTACGCTACTCTGTGCAATAGACTCTTGGCTTGATCCAATCGGTCGGATTTTATCAATGTTACTATTAACCTTCGTTTGTACTGTTCCACTCCTGGATTTGCATGGTATAGCGCTGTATAAATTTGTTCCACGGGCTCAAACCAAGATCGGTTCAAGAAAAGCTCCAAATAATCGTGAAAACGAGCTTCCTCAGTTGCACTTAATTCCATACTAACGGGTGCAGGATATAGTTCATTTAAATGTTTTACAGCTTCTTTTTTGAGGGATAACTCAATCGCTAAGGTCAATGCCGCATGGTGATAATTCTGTTCGGCTTCCACACCTAATTCATTCAAATAATTTGAGAGATATTCATAGCCTAATTCATTCTTCCCTGCTTTTAAACAAACATTACTCAGTTGAATCAACGTATCTGAAACTGGTATTTGGGTTTCATGACTACTTCTTGAATATTCTGAAGTGTTTCTCCAGTAGGTTTGAAGGGATTCTAAAGCTGCCCCCCAGTTTTTGTTCATTTGATAAATTCGGAATTGAATCAGATACGGCATGTACTGCTGTGGCTCCCTTGCAATAGACTCTTCGGTATATTCGAGAGCTCTCGACCATTTATGCTGTTCAGCATAGCAGCGAGCTAAACCATTCAATGCCGCTAGGTAATCAAAAGATAATACGTCTCCTTTCTTTAAAACTTGTCTATATTCGGCGGACGCCTGTACATATTTATGCGCTTTAATGAGTTGCCTTGCTTCAAAGAGGTGAAGGGATGAAGGCATTACTTTTTGGGCTCTTTCATTCTCTAGGTCGATATTTTGCCATAGAACTTCAGGTCGCTCAATATGCAAGCACTTTGCAACTAATTTGATGCCATGCTTCTGAACATATCTACTAGCATCGGGTATTTGGTTTCCATTGAATATTTTCGAATCAACTGCGGTGGGGACAAGTCGTAATTGATGATAATATTCGGTATGCTCATCTCCTGATATAGCTACCAAAGTAGATACCCAAGTTTCTTGATCTAAGTGATAAAGTGCCTCAAGTTTTGAGGTATCTAAAATTTCATCCTCTTCTAGAAATAAAGCCCAAGGCGTATGAGTGGATGAAACAATCTGATTCCACTGATCGGTTTTTGATTCACTATCTGGATATAAATAGGCTAACTCGGAAGGACTAAGCGTCACTACCTGTTCAAAATACTGTTCATACTTATCGACTCGTTCAAAATCTTCATTGTCTTTGAAAGACTTATTGAAAAGATATAAGGTGATTGGAAATTTGTTCATTTTGACCCCTGTTTTATTTAATCTACTTCTATAATTTTTGTTGATTATAAATACTCAAGTAACGATTGATTCATCATTTGAGAATGAACCGTCATAGCCGATTGAAAGGCAAGCTCGGTGCGTTGGAGCGTAGAAAACGTCTCGGCAAAATCGGTATCCACAAGCGAACTCAATTCACTCTTAAAGGTATTTGTGATCATTTCTTGTCGCTCTTCTAAGAAATCCATCTTGTTCAATTCAAAGCCAACATTTGCCGCCTGATCCGAGATATGTGCAATGAGCGTGTCATAATTCTCTAATTGAGAAGACAAACTGGAGGCATCCTCAGAATGTAAAGCACTAAGTGTATTCTCTATTGTTTCAAAAAGATCCAAACCATCAGCATCTCGCAGGGTTGATCCTGGGATTGTTGTTTGAACATAACTATTGTTTTCAACTTCAACGGAGGTCTGTAGTTGATTCCCTGCATACTCAACCCCACCTAGAGCTGTTGGGGATGTAGAATATGGAATTTGATCTTGGTTTGATCCGCCAAATACATACCCACTAGACGAACTAACATTTAGTGAATGCAAAAGCTCGTCTCTTAAGTGTTCGACTTCTTGTGCGAGTACCGCATATCCACCTGCTCCCTGAGCCTGATTAGCTCCTCTGGTTACGATCGATTTAATTTCTATGAGGCGATCAGCTACTTCATCCAAACTCTGTTGCGCCACTTGAGCAGTGCTTCTTGCCTCATTAATTTGGGTTTGATAGAATTCTTTATCTCGTATTTGAGATTCTAACAATCGAGCTTGCTTGAAACTTAAGGGTGAGTCAGAAGTTTTAGTTACTTTCTTACCGGAGGCAATCTGCTCTTGCATCCGACTCATCTCTAAGCGATTCTGATTAATATTCTTCAAGAATCCATCAAATACCATTTGCTGAGTTATTCTCATCGTTATTGCATTATAGATAATAGGGTTTGATACATTATTTGAGCAGATTCAAGTACTTTTGCCGCCCCCTGGTAGGCCTGTTGATATTGAATCATATTACTCAACTCCTCATCGATGTTTACCCCCGAGATCTGCTGCTGCTGAGCATCTAATAGTTCCAACTCGGTGGTTCTTAGCGCCAGCTCATCATTAACTCTTGCCACTTCTGATCCTGGCCTCGAAATAAAGTCAATTGAGAATTCAATCGGTCCTTTACCATCCATCAATTTAGCCTCAGTAATATTCGCAATGTTTTGAGCTATTGCTCCATTTAGGCTATTCACAAGCGGGTCTGTTACAGCAATTAGCTCTGGATTGGCTACTAATTCCGAATTAAGAGCGATCGATTTTGCCGAGAGTCCATCAACGGCAAAGAAACTTCGTGACTGTGTGTCACTTGTACTGATTCCCTGTTCGTGTTCATGATTCACTCGAGCCACTATATTTGATACAAAAGCGTCCAAATCTTCCTGTAGCTCAAAAAGGTCTTCGTTATTTAACTCCAATAATGCACCTAGTTTACCCTGCTGAACAGAAAGCAGTTGACCGGATCTCTGAAAGCGTAATTCCAACCCACTCCCATCTGGATTTGAGTGAGTGCGTAGGGCATTAACTCCAAATTCACCCATGAGTTCAATACCCCCCATATGCATGCTCACTTGACCATTTTCCTGTCGAGTCACATCTACTTCTAAATAACTGGAAAGCTCCTTAATTTTTAATAATTGTTGATCCATCAAATCGAAGGCCGTTTGATTACGTTGCATGGCCTGTTTTATAGGCTCATTGAGTGAATGAATATCATGCATCAAACGATTCACCTGTCCAACCGCTTCAAGGGCTTGTTCTTGTACCATTTCCTTTTGTTGGGATATGGCTCCATCTAGCTGTTGAATACTACCAATGAGTTGCTGAGCCTCACGTACTACTTCTGCTTTTTTAGTTTGGGATGAAGGTGAACCAGCCAGACTTGCAAATGATTGGAGAAAGTTCTGCATGCGAGCATCCAAATCTCCTCCTGTATCCGAAACAAATGAAGTTTCAAGCCGTGAAAAAACAAGTGATTTTTGCTCTAAATAGCTTTTTTGGTGATGCTTAGACTGAATCATTGACTCCGTTCTCATATCACGCAGATAGTCAAAATCGGCCGCTTTCACCCCGAGACCACTGAATCCTGAGCCAGAAGAAAATTGCTCTGGAACACTAACTAAACGTTTCCTTGTATAGCCAGCCGATTGAGCGTTTGTGATGTTCTGCGCAGTGGTGCTAAGCCCTTTTTGAGCAAGCTTAATACCGCTTTTCGATATTTCAACTAAATTATTCATCTACCTTTCGAATAATCACTTTTCATAACATCCATCCCATCATCATTAAATTTCTTCATTCAAACCAACCCCAACAATCTGTTTACTTTCCATACCAGCTGGTGTGTAATGCTTATAGTCCATATCGGCCAATGAGTACAAATCTCGAAGCCATTGGCTATTACAACTTGATGCAAAGAGTAGTAAATGGATCATTTTAGCATGCTTTTTATCCATTTCTTCCGCTTTTTCAGTGAGTTGTGTTCTGAATTGAGACAATTCATTTGCTGCTTCCATATAACCCTTTCCTCTTAGGCATTCGATCAAAAAAGAAAGTTGTATTTTTCGGGTTGAACCTTCCCCTTCGAAAGCTAATATTTCGATACTTTGAGCAATGGCCTTTTGTAACTCTAATTGAAGAGTGCCATAGTTCATAGACGACCTATGATATTCATCTGTTATTGCTTCCAAAGACTGTACATTACGCCCAAGTAGCGTTGCGCTATACCGTTCAATGGTCATCATCATAGTATCGAGATGATGATCCAAATTAATTAATACTTCTTTTACATTTGAGATATCCATATCCGCCTCCATTATTAACCCTATTGTTTGTATTTCTGTATGAGTTCTGCTATTCCTAAGCTTCCCTGATTCGCTAATTCTTTGGCCAGTATATCCGTAATATGATGACGATATAAATCTGAGCCTGAAGACAATAAGGCCCCTTCTCCACCCATTTCAAATTGATTCTTGGTCATCTCTGCAACTAATTTTTTTGCAAAAATGAGCTCAAAATCTTTGCCGATGTCCGATAAATCCGGTTTCGATTTAGGTGATTCTAAAGATCCGGCAAGAGCTGTGTTGGGTAGAGATATTGGATTATTAATCATAATACTTCGCTATTCAATTACATTACAATGAGTTCGCCTCTTAAGACACCCGCACGATCAAGTGCCTGAAAAATTGATATGATATCACGAGGGGTTAGCCCAAGGGCATTCAAAGAAACCGATAGTTGATCCACCGTTGTTTCAGGCTCTAAAACAATTGTTTGTGCAATTTCCTCTGAGATATCTGTTTGGGGCAGGTTTAAAACCTGGGTTTCGCCACCAGAAAATGCATTTGGCTGACTTATAATGGGAGTAATCTGAGTTCTCACTTGAATATTACCGTGCGAGATCATCACATTATCGATAATTACATTTCCACCAGCGACGATGGTACCGGTTCGTTCATTAATGACGATTCGAGCCTCATGAGTTACTGAAACTTGTTCCTCTAATACCATCGAGGTAAAAATATTCATCATACTTCTGTCTCCAATGTTATCTGGCCAATTAATCTCAATCATTCCGGCATGAGCTATATTTGCAATTTCCTCATCAAAACGTTCATTAATCACCTCTATCATAGACCGGGCACTCCCAAAATTTGGCTCTTTTAGTACCAGCCTTAAAGGCTCGGCAAGGGACATTATTATTTCTTTATTTTGAATAACCAAAGCTCCACTTGGCATGGTTGCCGTTAGGGTTTGATTGGACCGAACTCGAGCACCCGGCAACTCGGAATTTATCCCACCAACCAATAGCGGCCCTTGGGCTCTGGCGTATATATTCTGATTTTCTGGGTTTAATAAAGGGGTTACCAATAAGACCCCACCTTGAAGACTCGAGGCATCACCTAGAGATGATACTGTTACATCAATTCTACTGCCTGGTGCTTGGTAGGGGCTTAGGGTAGCTGTAACCATTACAGCTGCCACATTTCGAGTTCGTAAATTTTCAGCTTCCACGGATATCCCAAAATTTTCAAGCATGTTAGCGACCGCCTGAACCGTAAAGGCTCCAGATTGCCCCGAAAGTGTTCGATCTCCTGAACGATCTAGACCCGTAACAAGCCCATAGCCAATAAGCTCTATAGGCTCGGCATTCTTAACGTATACCAGATCTTGAATTCTAGAGGATTGCTGAGCCATTAGTGGGTTGGCCAGCCAGAAAGCAATCAATGTAAATAACCCAAAAATAGACCTCATGAAGCCTACTTTAGGGTGGTATAAAGATTGAATAGTACTATTTTTTTCTGAACACATGACTAGATCAGTTTTGTAATTTTAATGCTTCCAAGACTGCAACAGCTGCTAAACCAGCCGTCACACCAACCGTCAATATTTTAGTTCCTAATCGCTTGGACCGAGTTTTATTACTTAGCCCCCCTTTTTTTTGATATGAAATAGAAGCATTGGCGATACGATAAGACAACACTTGATTATTGCCATCTATATCATTTTGTCTAACCGTGCCACTTATACTCATTTCATGGATTTCACCATTCACCTCGGTTATTCGATTTCCTTTAACAATAAGATCACCGTACGGGGTTACCTCTATGATTTGAACACTTAGAAAGCCCTCTAAAAGCTGTCGCTGAGTAGCAAGGTTCGTGGCCTCTGAACCATTTTGCACCTGAACATCGGCTCCAAAAAGTGGTTCAAAAGGCATGAAATTTCCACTTATAGATCCTCGAGCATCTGTACTTCCACTAGCTGAACTTCTGTTATCTGTAGTGGAACTTCCCTGTGAACTTTCTTTTAAAACTACCGTAATGATATCCCCAATTCGTTTAGCTTTCACATCGCTATACAACGAATTTTGTGCGACTAGCGGAACAGCGGATCCTACCACTACACTGAATAGAATACCAAAGCATATCATATTCAGCTGATAGCGAATAATTTTGATAGGTTCTACCCACCATTGATCGCTAAATTTTTTCGTGCTACTCATTATGTAATTCCTCATGTTTAACTTCTATAGAGTTTTTGCCCAGCTCACCATTCTAGGACCTTCTACGATACCCAAATATCGAGTGCGTTGATCCTTACAGTATATAGACACCTCTTCACCTAAAGCAGCATCGTCCATGGATTCGCATTGAATGGACAATACCAACGCTCCATTCTTAAAAAGGAGGGATACATCGGCCCCGGCCTCTAAAATCGAAGGCGATTTAATATCATTAAAACGTATCGCTTGACCTGGTTTTAATGTTTTCACGGTTTGTGATCCTAAAATTTCTTCTCTATTAGTGACGTATTGCTTGTATTGCTCTTCAAAGGGAACCCAAATGGATTGAATTTTATCTTTGGTTAACTTTCTCCCTTTCCCAAGTTCTCGTTGAACAGCATAAGCTTTAACCCTTCCACCAACTTGTAATTGGACGAATCTATGCTGAACGGTTCCCCTTTTTGTATCCAAATAAGTGACCCTGAAATTACTGTAATCTTTCAATCTGCCATATAATTCTACAGATACAATCTCATCTTTAGACAAGAGTTTCACATTCTCTGGTATCCATTTTTCTTGTAGAGTAAACTCAAATAATTCCTGATCGAACTGGGAAACCAAAGACTCTTCAGCCATCCGAATAATTACTCCGGGGGCTTCATCAGAAGTCTTATAGTTTCCATCAGTCGATAACACACTGTATTCTAATAAGAACACACACACAAAAATCAAAAACATAGCCTATCTCCTATCGCTTGATTGAATTGGTAACCGACATCATATCCTCTGCGGATTGAACCATTTTAGAGTTGGTTTCATAGGCTCTTTGAGCTTCAATTAGTCGAACCATCTCCGTTACAATATCCACGTTGGATTGCTCTAAAAATCCTTGCCTTACAACACCAAAACCATCTTGGCCTGCCTGTCCATAAAAGGGCATCCCAGAAGATTCAGTTGCCCCAAATAAGTTGTCGCCTAGGGCGTCTAAGCCACCAGGATTAGCAAATTTCACTAACTCAATTTGACCTAATTCTATTTTGGTGGTGCTGTCATCTAATAATGCTTTTACAACCCCATCTTGAGATATTTCAACGGCAATTGCATCACTAGGCACTTCAATTTGAGAGGCCAAAGGTAAGCCAGAATTGTTTACAATTAATCCATCGGCATTTAAGTTAAAATTACCATCTCTTGTATAGGCTGTACTACCATCAGGTAATTCTACCTGAAAAAAGCCCATTCCACTTACAGCTAAATCCAATGCATTGCCTGTTTCCATAACCGAACCCTGCATAAAATTCCTGATGGTTGCTACTGCTCGAGATCCGTGCCCAATTTGCAAACTAGGACCATTTCCAGCTCCATCATTAGAGCTACCCTGTTTTGACTGAACCATATTTTCGTAGAATAAATCCTGGAAAGCGATGGTACTTCTTTTATAACCTGTAGTGCTCACATTGGCTAGGTTATTGGCAATATTATCGACCGAGCGCTGCTGAGCGCTCATGCCTAATGCTGCTGTACTTAATGCTCTAAACATAGGTTTCTCCTTTTAAAAACGGCCTAATTGGCTCGTAACTTTAGTTAAAATTTCATCAGTAGTGCGCATTGCTTTTTGCTGAGACTCAAAAAGTTGCATGGTTTGCATCATATCTACCATTTCATTCATAGGGTCTACATTGCCTTTTTCATAAAAGCCCTGAACAACTTTTGTGCGAGCGGTTCCTTCAGCTGAACTTCTTCCTTCCAGCGAAAAGTATCCTGCTCCTTTTCTGGTTAAATCTTCTGGACCATTTGGTGTGGTTATTAGTAGCTGCCCTTTGGTCTCACCATCAAGTAATAAGCTACCATCGGTTCTAAGCTCGATATTCATGATGGACTCTCCATCTTCTTGATGCATCAAATCACTTAAATTGATAGGTCCTGAAGTTCCCTGAACGAGTCCTCCCTGATCATCTACTAACAATCCCTCTTCATTTAGATGAAAACGGCCATTTCTACTAAGTAAGGTTTGGCCATCTTTTTGAATGGTGAAAAAACCATCTCCTTCAATAGCGAAATCAAATGGATTACCTGTAGCCTCTAAGACCCCCTGACTTAAATCAACATGCTGCATAGGAGTACTCATACTATATTTAGTATCCCCAATTTGCTCTTCCATCATCTGGTGGAAAATTTTATTGCCTTTAAATCCAGGTGTGTTCAGATTCGCCAAATTATCTGCAGTGATATCCTGAGATTTAGTGAGCATCTGCATTGCTCTCATCTGCATGTAAATTTGATCTATCATAAAATTTTTATTTAAGTCTGAAAAATTTTTGCCGATAACCTATATGTGAAAAACTGTATTCGACACGATTGTTAGTTCAAATTTTATGCCATCGACATGTGGATATATTCTGAATAGATATCTTTCGTCTTGCAAATCATGCTCTTAGAGGTCATTAAGCCACTTTCTTTACTTAATTCATCGGTGAAATACGGTAAGTCTATTGGAAATACTCTGTACATATTTTGCCACCATAAAGAATTTTTTTCCGCTTTATACCGAATATAATTCTCACCAAAAGGTTTAAGACAAGCTTTTTAATAGTTACCTAAAGGGCCAACCATATCCTTTTACTATGGTATCATATTTGGTATGGTCTGCGTATGGCAGAACAAAAAAGTGACCAGGAAAAGACGGAAGAACCCACCGCACGTAAGCTTGAAAAGGCCCGTGAGGATGGTAATGTGAGTATCAGTAAGGAAATCTCATCCTTAATGGTATTAGTAGCTTCCATGTTTAGTTTTATTGCAATTGGTAAAACAGTATCCATGACGATGCAGGGTGAATTTCGTAGACTCTTTATTCAATCTGCGTCTTTAATAGATACTACAGAAGAGGCTAGCTCTGTATTTCAGGATACTCTACTAACTGGCTTCAATATGCTGCTACCGTTCTTGGGAATACTTATGATTACGGCATTATTCGTAAATCTGGCTCAAACCGGTGGGCTTTTTAGTGTAAAAGCATTACAACCGAAACCCAATAAAATGAATCCTATTAGTGGAATTAAAAAGATAATTTCAGTAAAAGGTTTAGCCGAATTATTAAAAGGACTCCTAAAATTAGCCATCGTTGGATTCATAGCATATTGGGCAATTTCTAGCAACTTGCCATTTTTTGTTTCCTTTATAATAGAGCCCCTAGAATATACTCTAGGACAAATTGGTGCACATGTCATTCTATTCATAGGTCAAATACTTGGGGCGCTGTTTATTCTTTCCATAGCAGATGCTGCTTTTCAAAGATTTCAGCATCGTAAAGAGCTAAGAATGACCAAACAGGAAGTCAAAGACGAATTTAAAGAAATGGAAGGTGATCCTAGGTTAAAATCACAAAGAAGGCAGTTTGGATTAAAGTTACGAAGGAAACCCCGGCTCGATCATTCCGTTTTAGCCGCTGATGTAGTGATTACCAATCCTACTCACTATGCGGTTTGTTTGGCTTATGATCCTGAAGTAAACGACGCACCAAGAGTTTTAGTGAAGGGACAACGTCTGCGAGCATTGAGAATTAAAGAGCTCGCCAAAGAGTATGGCACGCCTATTGTAGAAAACAAACCTGTAGCACGTGCACTTTTTGCTACGGCCGAGGAAGGTGAAACTATTCCAAATGATCTTTTTAAGGCGGTAGCTGAGATATTAGCATATGTATACAAGCAAAAAAATAGGGTCTAAACACAATTTCAATGTCAGATACTGGCTTAACATCACAGAAGCTTAAAGGAACTTTTTTCCAGAAGGATGTACTAATTTCCTCGGGAATCATCATGATACTTATGATCATGATTCTTCCTATTCCGTCAGCCGCGATGGATTTTTTCCTAGCTGTTAATATCTCCCTTTCATTAATCGTACTACTAGTGGCGTTCTATGCGCTCAAACCCTTACAGTTTGCTGTATTTCCTGGCATGTTGTTAATTCTCACATTATTTAGATTAGCACTCAATGTTGGAACTACTCGCCTCATACTTAGCCAAGGATATGCTGGAGCCATCATTGAATCTTTTGGTGGATTTATTGTACAAGGAAACTATGTAATCGGTATTATCATATTTTCCGTACTCATCATCATCAACTTCATCGTTATCACGAAAGGTGCCTCTCGGATTGCTGAGGTTGCTGCGAGATTCACCTTAGATGCTATGCCTGGGAAGCAAATGTCTATAGATGCGGATCTGGCTGCAGGGCTGTTAACCGATCAAGAGGCCAAGCAAAAACGTGAAGATATTGCTCGAGAGGCTGATTTTTATGGGGCTATGGACGGTGCTAGTAAATTTGTTCGTGGAGATGTTATTGCTGGACTACTCATTACTGCCATTAATATTATAGGTGGTTTAATTATAGGGACCGCCCAGCTTGGTTTACCAATCGCCGAGGCTGCAAGCAAGTACACCTTGATGACCGTGGGTGATGGTTTAGTATCCCAAATACCGGCATTACTGGTTTCTACTGCCTCTGGTATGATCGTGTCACGAGCCGCCTCAGAAGGCAATCTGAGTAATGAATTAACCCAACAATTACTTGGAAATCCTAAAACCATTTCAATAGCCGCTGCCTTTATCTTTTTCCTTGGTTTAGTGCCTGGTTTACCAATTTTACCTTTTTGGGGTATTTCGGGGGGTCTATTGTATATGGCATATAAGAATTTCAATGCAGAAGAGGCGGCTGAGCTTGAATCTGATGAACTCGAGAAAAAATCCGAACAAGCCGAAAAATCGGATGATCCAGAACAGTATTTACTCATGGATACCCTTGAATTGGAAATAGGTTACAGTCTCATACCTATGGTTGAAAAAGAACAAGGTGGGGATGTACTTGATAGAATGAAATCGCTCAGAAAACAGCTTGCGACTGAACTTGGCATCATTATCCCATCTATTAGGATTCGAGATAATGTTCAACTCAACGCCAACGCTTACACCATTAAAATGCGAGGTATCGTTCAAGCCGAAGGTGAACTTCTTCCCGGATATCATTTGGTATTACTCCCGGCGGATCTTAAACCAGAAATCCAAGGAATACCAACTAAAGACCCAACCTTTGGTATGGATGCCATGTGGGTGAGTAGTAAAAACAAAACACAAGCCGAAAAATATGGACTCTCGGTCATCGAGTCAGGCGCTGTATTAACCACACATTTAATGGAGATACTTAAAAAGAATGCATACAAGCTAGTGGATAGACAAATGGTGCAAAAGCTGGTTGATAACGCTAAAGAACAGGCTCCAGCGGTAGTAGAAGAACTGATACCCGACGGATTAAAATTAGGAGACGTTCAAAAAGTTCTGAAAAGATTACTAAAAGAAGGTATTCCTATAAGAGATTTGGTTTCCATTTTAGAAACCTTAGCCGATCACTGCGGGCAAACTAAAAATACAGATGTTCTTAATGAATACTGCCGAGTAGCCTTATCCGATACGATTACTAAAAAATTTAGTAACGAAAATTTTGAGGTTCAGGTTATAATGCTGGATTCCGCCTTGGAATCACATTTGCTAAAACAAGCACAAGAAGGGAAACTGGACAGAAGCACCCTAAGTTTGACCGCTGCTAATGTGGAAAAATTATACAAGAGTGCTTCCGAGTGTTTTAGTAAGATGTTACAAAATGGGTATGAACCTATTCTGTTAACCTCCCCTCTACTTAGGTTTACCCTTTATGAGTTCTTTGGAGCTATTCTACCCGAAATTGTGGTGCTTTCATATAATGATATATCTCCTAGGGTTCAATTTAAAACGATAGATCGCATTACAATAGCAGAACCCACTAATACAGGTCCTGAAGGGGTTATGATGGATCGAGGACTCACAGATCATGAAGTTGAACCTTCCGAGCCCATCACACTCTAACTACAAAAAATCAGTTTCGTAACACTAGAACCATGATACTAAAACACTATTACGGAAATACTCGAGATGAAGCCATTGAATTGGCTCAACAAGAGTATGGTGAACGCTTAGTGGTCCTTCAGACCGAAACACCAAAAAGGTCGGATGGACAAGTAGGTATTTCGGTGATGGTTGAACCCGAACCCACCCCAAAAAAACCTTCATCAGCATTGGGTAACCTTAGGAAAATAGCATTAGGCATGGACGCTAAAGTTCAAACGAAGCTCCAACCCAAACCTGCTAATGTTACTAATAAGGATAACTCTACAACCACCGATAGTCGATTAGACGCATTAGAATATTTATTCAAAGCCTCATTGGCCAACTATGAGCTTGAATACGCTAACCACCCTATCTTTAAACAATTGGTTGCGTCTGGTATCCCTACTAAAACGGTCATGCAATGGTTTCTAAAAGTGTCCGATGATTTGGACTCGGTGACAAGTTCAGATTCAGTTCTATTGAAAAGAATTTCACAACTCATCGTTCAAGCCGTTGGTACTACTTCTGATAGTTTATGTGGGAAGAGAAATATTTATTTCGGTGGGAGTTCTGCAGGGAAAACAAGTCTAATAATGTCTCTAATTGATCAATTAGATCCTTCTATTCCCGTGGATGAGATTGGAATTTGTAGTCTATCACCTAAGAGAATGTACGGTCATAACTATAGCATCTTACCCCATTATGCTCATGATAAGGGAATTGAATTTGCTTTGATTGAACATGAATCTGAATTAGAAATTTTGACTAAATCTTGGAGTGAAAAGAACTATCTCTTTATAGATACCCCATCTATTCAACTTAGCGATGCCGAGTCAGAAGCTGTTTATGGCGAAATTATAGAATGGATCAAACATGTTCCTGAGCTACAAAAGCATTGGGTACAAAATGCCCAGCAATGTTCCATTCCTAGTACACCAACCCATTGGATTAGTCACCATCTAAATCCAGATTATCTATGTTTTACACACATGGACCTCGATATACAATGGGGACCCATACTCGTGTTTATGAAAAATTTACCAACCAACACAAGGCTTCTTAAAGTAAGAAAAACAGGAGAGGAAGCTCTACGTACCTTTAACCCAAGATGGTTTGTAGGTAAACTCTTAAATCAAGTTTAAAGCTATGAAAGATTTTCAACATTCAAGCAGAATCATCAATATAATTAGTGGCAAAGGTGGTGTGGGAAAAAGTTTCATTACGGTGAATCTAGCTGCCGAATTATCTAAACAGGGTAAAAAAGTAGCGATTATCGATGTGGATATGGGATTGTCTAATGTAGCTACCATGATAAATGAAGGTGCTGCAAATACGGTCATTGATTGGATGAAAAACCGCGCAGATTTATTAGATACTCTCCAGAAGACACCATTTTTTACCTTAGTGACCGCATCTAACAATTTTCAACACAAAAATATTGATCATCATCTACTCATGGATGCGCTTGATCAAGTGGTTCAGGAATTAAAATTGAGTCATGAATACATTTTTATCGACTCTCCTGCTGGTGCCGGATCTATGGTTTTTTGGGCACTAGACGCTGCTGATTTTACAAATGTGGTTTTGATAGATGAACCCACAGCCATATCGGATATCTATAAATTGTGTAAGTATGTATTACAAGTGTCCCCAAACTATCCGTTTTATGCCATTGTGAATATGTATGATCACATAGATAAAGCTCGCAGTACATACGATGGTTTCAATGAAATAATGGAAACATTTCAACAGTACAGCATTCCATTTTTAGGCGGAATCCCAAGAGATCAAAAAGTTATTGAGGCTATTCAGCAACAGATTCCTTATTACCAATTAAAACAAACCGATCAGGTGCAAGATGCACTTATAAATCTAGCGTTTGAAACCGCTAAGATTATTACCTCAATACAATCAAACGTTAACAAAAATATCGTTTAGGAGTTCACATGTTACTAACACTCATAAGTATAATTACTCTTATAACATTTATGCTACTATTGCTCTCAGGTTTTACCATTGAGATGGCACTTTACAGGAGTATTCTTTTATTCATGCTCTTGTTTGCTGTCCTCTATTTTTCCATATTTATGGCAAATCTGATTAAGCAAAACAGAGGGTCAGACTCTTTTAGGGTTTAATTCATATCTCTATTGGGTAGATCTATAAATTATTAGGGCAGCATAAATGGAAGAGAAATCCTTACAGGAATTAATAGAACTGTATTGTGATGAATCGGGCATTGGATTACGAAATGCAATAATTACAAAGTCGATGCCACTGGTTAGAAGTATCATTGGTAAAATCAATCGGCCTAACATGGTACTTTCACAATACGAAGATATAGAAAGTGCCGCCCTTACTGGGCTTATTCAAGCTCTAGATAGTTATGATTGTTCACGTGATATTCAATTTAATACATTCGCTTATTATAGAATTAGAGGTAGTATTATTGACTATTTAAGGAGTATTGATCAGCTACCAAGAAAACAGCGTAAAGATTATGGTGAAATTCAGCAGGTAACTGAACGGCTAAGTCAGGAACTCGGCAGAGAACCAACCGATCATGAAATTGCATCTAGAATGAATATTCATATCGATGAGTATCATAAAACTTTAAGCAATGTACAACAACGTCATTTACTTTCCTTAGACGCGCCAGTGGGTGATGAAGACTCCCAATCGGGCTATGAAAAAGAGGCTAATTCCGATAGTGAATTACCGGATGAAAAAATAGAGCAAGAAGAACAAAAACAGTTAATTCTCTCGAAAATAGAAGATCTCAAAGAAAGAGATCGTATGATATTGTTGCTCTATTTCTATGAAGATATGACCATGGGTGAAATTGCGGTTCTCATGGAGTTGACCGAAGCCAGAATATCCCAAATTATAGGTCAACTTATTATCAAACTCCGTTCAGAATTAAGTGGCAAAAAATTAAATTTATCTTAGATAACTATTTAAGTTTAGCTGTAAAGTGTCGATAAATTAGAAGGAATATTACTACTTCTATGAATCTAAACATGCGAATACAAAGACTTTATAATTACCCTGTTCGGCTAAAGGGACTTTTAAAAGAACAGTCTGAGGACTCCACCCAAAAAAAAGATCAGAGAAAAGAAAAAAAAGAGAAAAAAAAGAGGGGTCATGAATTTGCGCCCTTCGAAAATTCCTTTGTTTCAGGTGAAACCTTAAGCTGTGATGAACAAATCAAGTATTCGCAAGCAAAAGCTAAAGTATATCCACTTCCTCTAAAAAATACTCCAAATAATCTATTTGGACAGACTAAAGCCAATCCTACCACTGGAAAAAGTTTAGATTACACTATCTAATTTTTTTCTATCCACGAGTTTTTAGGGCTTTAAAATACCAATAGTGCCCTGTATAAAGTCTATTATATGATTAAAGATAGTGGTGAATACTGAGGGGAAGTATGGTAACATGACCATTAATATTATAATACCTACGCCAAATTTTATCGGTAAGGCTATAAACATTAAATTTGCCTGAGGCATGATCCTCGCAAATATAGCTAACGATACATCTATCAAAAAAATCACTATAATAAATGGTGTCGTCAACTGCACCCCTATGATAAACAAATACGTGGCTATTTCAAGGAAATATGGGCCTATAGAGGCTATAGTACCCTGACCAATAGGCACCACATCATAGCTTTGTGCCAAACTATTTAGCAACATTTTTTCCCCATCTATAAAGAGAAATAATAGCACTCCCAACAAACCAAAAAGAGTCCCCAAAATACTACTCTGATTCTGAGTATTAGCATCTACCATGTTGGCAAAACTAAGTGCTGTCTGCAAACTGATAAGTGAACCCGCCATCTCCAAACCCGCAAATATAATTTTTGCAACAAAGCCTATGGCTACTCCTACTAAAAGTTCTTTTATACTTATAAAAATGAGATTTACCCCATCTAAACCAGTTACCCCTTCTACGCCTGAGCTAGGTATCACATTATAAAGTAGAAGTGTACAAATGATAGACATAAAGATTTTTACCGTTCTAGGTATCGCCATTAGGCTGAAAAAAGGTGCCACTACCACCAGACCGGTTACCCTAAGGAAAATGAGATAAGCCGTAATAATTAGTTCAATGGTAACATCCATAGCTCATAAAGTTGATGTTAACCAATAATCTGTGGAATAATCTCAAAAATTCTCACCGTAAAGTCGATCATAAACTGAAGCATAAAACCGAAGCCAAAGAACAGAACTAATACCACCGCCGCCATCTTTGGTATATAACTTAGCGTCATCTCTTGGATAGAAGTAGCTGCTTGAAAAATGGCGACAGCCAAGCCAACAATAAGTGCTGCAATCATGGCTGGACCAACCAATATAACCACAGCCTGAAGCATTTCTTGAATCCAATACAAAGAAGTTTCTATTCCCATATCAAAAACCCCTATTAAAAGATTGGATCAATGATTCTACTAATAAATACCAGCCGTCAGTCAATACAAACACGAGTATTTTAAAAGGGAGCGAAACCATAACAGGTGGTAAAAACATAATACCAACCGATAACAAAATAGAGGCCACTACTAAATCAATGACCATGAATGGCAAATATATCATAAACCCAATTTGAAAAGCGATTCGTAATTCACTCAAGGTGAATGCTGGTACAACGATA
>RFPJ01000030.1 GCA_009926145.1 Bacteroidota bacterium | reverse complement strand
TTGATATTGATAACTTTAAAGAGAAGGTATTAGCTGAGAAGTATCAAATCTTACAAGAACGTACTATGGGAGAGTGGGCAGCGCTTTGGTTACAACCAATCGTTTCATAAATTAGAATTCGGTCTAAAGTCACATTCATAAAGTTATGCTACGCTCCTCTATAGACATTGGCACTAATTCTTTACTACTACTTGTCTGCAAGCAAAATACCGATAGTTTGGAAGTTATATTTGAATTGCAAAGGTTACCGAGATTAGGGAAAGGTGTCGACAAGTTAGGTAGATTATCAGCAGATAGTATGAAACGGGTCTTGGATGTTCTATTGGAATTTAATTCCATTTTGACTAGTGATTTTCCAACCTGTGAAACACCCCTAATAACAGCTACATCCGCTGTTCGAGATGCTAAAAATAAACAGGAGTTTTTAGCTCAAATTTATGAGCAAACAGGGTGGGTGGTTCGTTTGCTCAGCGGGGAAGAGGAGGCTAAGTACACCTATTTAGGTGCGTTGAGTCAAACCCCTATACAGAATTCACACGCCTTGGTAATTGATATTGGAGGTGGAAGTACCGAGCTTTCATTAGGCACTTCAATGCAGTGGCAGAAAGGGATTTCTTTGGATATGGGATGTGTTCGCTATAACGAAAGATTTCTACATCACAACCCTCCCTTTCAGGAAGAAATTGGACAGTGCGTTTCGAGCATTCAGGATTATTTAACTAAAGATGCTTTAAAAATACCAAAGCAAACTAGCTTGATTGCCGTTTCTGGTACCGCCACCTCACTTGCCGCCATTGATGCTCAAATACATCCATATGATAGCGAAAAGGTAAACAATCATCGTATCACTCAATCACAACTTGCAAAAAGTATCGACCTTTTTCGACTACATACCTACCAAGAATTAATTGAGCTACACCCTGAAGTCATGGAAGGTAGAGCCGATATTTTTTTAACAGGACTGTTGATCTTAAATGAAATCCTGAACCATTACAAGGCTGAAGAATTCATTGTATCTAGTGGTGGAATTAGACATGGTATACTAGTAAGTTGAGTTTATATGAGTTCTTCTGATTCTACATATCAACATAGGGTAGATGCCTCCCAAAGTTCACTTGAGGATGATAAGTGGGTACAATTAGCGGTTAAAGGAGATGAAAAAGCATACGCTGAATTGTCTAATAAATATCAAAAGCCACTTTACTTTCACATAAGAAAGATGATTCGTGAAACAGATTATGTCGAGGATTTGGTTCAGGATATTTTTATGAAAGCATTCAAGAATTTGAAGAACTATAAGAATGATTATGCCTTCTCAACTTGGCTTTATCGAATTGCGACCAATCATACCATTGATTATCTACGGAAAAAGAAATTAGATACCTTTTCTATTAATATAGACTCGTCCGACGAAGATCAAGCTCCTATACAGCTTGAGGACGAAGATACACATACCGACGAGCCAATGATTCGCCGGCAGCGAAAAAATAAAGTTCATGAAGCCATCGATCAACTGCCGGAAAAATATCGACTCATCATTCTTAAACGACACATTGAAGAGAAGAGCTATCAGGAGATTTCAGAAGAAATGGATATTCCATTAGGAACCGTGAAAGCACATATTTTTAGAGCAAGGGAATTGCTGTATAAGTATATGAAAGATAGTATTCATGATTATTAGTGAATGGTACTAACTCAACTCCATAGATATTGATTATTTGCTAGCGAGATTTTTTTGGACAATCCGGGCATTTCTTAGAAATCCTTCATGTTTGACTCTTCTTACTGGGCTACCATTGAAATAGTGTTCGTAGTCGCTAAGAGATATTTCTGAAAAACTATCCCTGTCTATTTCGTCTAAGTGAGTATTTTTCGATAATTCTGGCCATTGTCCCAGTAGTGCTTTTTGGTTCCAAGGACATACTATTTGACAGATGTCACACCCAAAAATCCAGCTACCAATAGCTTTATGGTACTTTTCAGGAATCTCTCCTTTATGCTCGATATTCCAGTGGGAAATACATTTAGAGCCATCAACTTTTTTGGGTTCAATAATGGCATCTGTGGGGCAGGCATCGATACATTGGGTGCAGCTACCGCAATGATCGGTGGTCGGAGTATCGTATACTAATGGAACATTAATGAGTAATTCTGCTAAAAAAAAGTATGAACCATGGGTCCTGTTAAGTAGATTCCCATTTTTCCCAATCCATCCCAAACCAGAGCGCTGAGCCCAACTTCGTTCAAGCACGGGAGCAGAGTCGACAAAGTAGCGTCCCTGTAGTTGTGGAATTTCGTCTGTTATACGGGAAAAGAGACTTTTCATACGCTTCTTTACTACCTTATGATAATCCCTTCCTTGTGCGTATTGAGCAATCTGAGGCTGATCAGAACTAATTATGGTAGAGACCGCTTGATGATAACTCACCAATAAACTAACAACACTTTGAGTACCAGGAACCAGTTTCCGAGGATCTACTCGTTTGTCGTGATTACGTTCCATCCATGTCATACTACCGTGCATACCTTTGGAAATCCATTCACTAAGTCGGCGATCGTCCTCTGTCAAATAGCTAGCTTCTGAAAAACCAATCGCATCAAAACCTAAATCAAGTGCATGAAAACGTATGATTTGTGTCCATTTCTGAGGTTCTAGAAGCAAAGCCATACTATTAAACCTCAGTTACGAAACGGCTATATCTTTGATCTTCCCTTCTTTAAGCAACACGGTTCTATGCGGATATCTTTTTACCAATCCATGATCATGGGTAACCATAAGGACCGCGGTTCCTCTTTTGTTGATGGTTAACAACAACTCCATAATTTCTTTGGATGCTTCTGGATCTAAATTCCCGGTTGGTTCGTCTGCTAATAATAACCTTGGTTCATTTACCAAGGCTCTTGCAATTACAACCCGTTGTTGCTCGCCACCAGATAAATCATCTGGCATTTGTTTGAAACGATGACTTAACCCAACTAAGGATAACACCTCATTCACTTTCTTAGGTATCTGAGATGTTGGAAAGCCCGTTACATGTAATGAAAAAGCTACATTATCAAAGATATTTCTGTCTCTTAATAATTGAAAATCTTGAAATACGATACCCATACTACGCCGCAATTTGGGTATTTGTTTGGCTTTGAGTGCTGATAAATCAAATCCATTGACAGTTATCTCACCAGCCTGAGCTTCAACATCTTTATAAAGCAATTTCAAAATACTACTTTTACCTACTCCAGTAGGGCCAATCAAGTAGGCAAACTCTTGTTGTTTTAATTCAAAATTAGCATCAATTAGAATACTTCTATGATCATAATTGAGCGAAACATTTTTCAGTGTTATTATGCTTTCTGGCATTTGGCTATGGCAGTTATTCGGGTTGAATGGGTGGTCGCTTCATGGAAAGAAAATGCATCAAAAAAACGCACAATTTCAAGTTCACTTGCCCCTAGTAAGGTTTTAATTTCGGGTAGGGTATAGGCGCGTTGGTTATGCTCTTCTACAATGATATGTTTAGAGTCTATGCGTTTATCGGATATTTCAAATTTGTTCGTATGTATTTTTGATTTAGGATTATAATGACTACTGCGGTAATAATATAGCCCATTATATTCTCCTTCTAATTCATTGAGATGCTGAACGGCTTCTTTTGAATTTTTAGGTGTGGAAAAATCAAAAATTAGTAAGCCATCATTATTTAATGCTTTGTAGGCTTCTTTAAAGAAAAGAAGGATTTCATCTTCTTCTAAGAGGTAATTGATGCTATCAAAAACACTAATCAGTACATCTTGCTTGCTAAGGTTTCCTAAATCATGGAAAGGACTAACAAAACAAGGTATGCTTAAGGAATGTTGTTTGAATTTTTCAATGGCGACCGAGACCATATTTTCAGAAGCATCGCATGCTTGTAACTGATAATCACCTAATTGTATAAGTTCAATGCTTAGTGAGCCCGTACCACACGATAACTCTGTTATGAAGCGCGGATTTGCATGATATTGATGCATTAAATCGTCTAAATATTCTGCCCAATACGCGTAGTCTACATCATTCATTATATGGTCGTATAAATGTGCGAGTGTACTGTAGATTGGCTTATTTATAGAACTCATAACTTGAATTGACTCATGTCTAAAGCCTTCTCATAAGCTGCTAACATAGAGGATGAATTTGCTTCCCATGTATGTGCAATGTCGAAAGCTGTGCCATGATCAGGTGAGGTTCGAATGATGGGAAGCCCAAGAGTGATATTTACTCCTTCGCCCATAGTCCAAAGTTTAAAAGGGGCCAATCCTTGATCATGATAAGAAGCCAGTACAACATCAAAGTTTTCAAAAAGCCTGCGTCCAAAAAATGCATCCGCAGGATATGGGCCTTCAACCCTCATATATTTTTTCTTAAGTGATTCAATCAGTGGCTTATATATAAGCTCTTCTTCACTTCCCAGTATTCCACCATCACCTGCATGTGGATTGAGCCCTAAGAGGGCAATCTTAGGGTGTTTAATATGCTCAAAGGTGTTAAAGTGGCGGGTAATAATTTCTATTTTGGATTGTATGAGATTCTTGGAAATATTTTTGGCTACTTCGGATAGGGGAACATGAGTACTTAATAAACATAGATTAAGCCCTTTACCACTCAACATCATCACCACATCCTTAGACTTTGTGATTTGCATTAGATATTCGGTATGGCCAGGAACCTTGTAACCAGCCAATGCAATGCTTTCCTTAGAAATAGGTGCCGTTACCATAGCATCACAGATGCCATCCAAGCATAGCTGAATTGAAGCATGGACGGATTCCATACTTACTTTACCCCCATCAGTAGATGGGGAATATTTCCTTTGATGTACAAATGAGAAATTACTCCACTCTTCAACAGATTCAAATACGTTTACGTGGTGCTGTTCTACCTCGTTACTATGATAAATATACTTAAAAGGTAATTGACTGATTTCTTCTATAGGGCAGTCTGCAATTTTATCCTTAATAAGAGAATGAGGTGAAATGATGATCGGTGTTGAACGTCTAAGATCTAAGGATAGTAAAGAACGGGTAATTACTTCAGGTCCAATACCATAAGGATCGCCAATAGAGACTGCAATATTAGGTATTAAGCTCAATTAGATGGCTTTTGTGGAGTTGAAATCAATTTGAAATCTCCAAAACCTGAACTTGCCGTGAAGATATATTCACCGTTTGGATAGGTCCAAGTTTCTCTAACGTTCCCGTTAGTAGGAAAGCTACGTTCTATATCAAGTGGAGGTCCCATTTTAATGTATAATTGCCCTTGATCTGATTGATAACCTTCAGGTTCACTGGTAGTACTAAAGGTATTATAGGCATAATCAATACGGCGATAGTACTCTGTCATAAGTTCATTTTCAGGAGTAGTAGCTATGGGATCTTTTGGGTTCCAAAAATCGTTGAAGAAAGCCAATTTTTCTTTACTTGATAGCTTGAGTACAGGATCTACGGTTTCATCTCCAATGATGAAACGAAGCATATCAATAGCCACATCGATTTGGTATAAACTAGTGGGCATATCCTTCCAGTAGGTGTGAAACTCAATAATTTGTGGCGTATTAGCCTCAGCACCTGTAATAACTCTTAGCTGATAGGTAGAATTATTTAGTTTTTCGGTTGGTATTTCAATAATCAAAAAATCAATCTCTAACGCATCGAGACCATCACTTGAAATTTCGGACTGTTTTGAATACTCCATGAGGGAGTAGAAGGGATGTGAAGTGAGTGTAATTTTATTGTTCCATAGAATACTATCTAAGGTAGCATCATAGATGTCATAATTAAGGTAATTTAATTGTGATATCGAATAATAGGGTATGGCTATGCTTGCTGTAGAACCATAACTCACACGATTAGTGCTACCAATCCATGTAAAATAACTTAGATCATTATCCTGTTGACTAAGGTATTGATAGTCTTCATATTCTGCGTGTTCCAGGAAATAGATGGGAATTAGACCGGCTTTTGTAGATGGTTTTAATAATACACCAACTTCTTGAAGTGAACTTGCCGTATAATACGATTTACTAAGGTGAGTATCTGACCTCTTCTTTCTGTTATTAGAGCGAAAATCAAAACCCGAATCCTTTCCTTCTTTAGGGGTAACTCCGGTGAGTGATACTAAACCTTTGATAGACTGATAGGTTATATGTATGGTATATGTTCCTACATCTAGGGGAATTGATGATAAGTGACGGCTTTTAAGATGTGGATCTAGTGTCTGTTCATAGGTATCTACCATTACCGTGTCTGCAATGAATAGTCGCTGTACCAACTCTCTGATATTTTGATCCTCATAATCACCTTTGTATATCTCTAGATTAATCGCATATGTGGTTTTATACTTATAGTTATTCCTTAAAGACTCCGAATCCAACAATTCTTCATTTGACATTATGTTTTCACGTTGAAATGCGAGTTGTTGAAGTGGGATTTGAACAAATACGTTTAGCAATGCAGAATCACTACTAACATAAAACCAGTCAAAATCTATGTCAAAACCTTTAGGCTGTGTACTTTGAGTAAGTTGGAGATAACTACTTTTTTGAGCATATACTCCAATGTTTGAAAAGATCAATAAAACACATATCCCAATCCAAGACAGGGTTGATATATACCGAGTTTTTTTGTGGGATATGAGCATATCAATGGTCTATTTATAGCCTAGTTGATGTTGATTTTGTCAAGTATCGCATTAAAGCTTGTACTCGGTCGCATAGTCGTATCAAGAACGGTTTTATTCATAAAATAGTACCCTTCTATAGAATTTTTCTGTCCTTGTACTGCAATTAATTCATCATTAATGATTGATTCCTTGGCAATTAATTCTTCATAGACAGTACTAAACATCGCCGCTAAATCTGAATCACTATTTTGATGGGCCAAGGCTTCAATCCAGTATAATGCCAAATAAAAATGACTACCTCTATTATCTATTCCACCAATTCTTCGGGTAGGCGATTTATTTTCTTTTAAAAATTTAGAATTTGCTTCATTCAAAGTCTCTGATAATATAGATGCCCGTTTATTATTAAATGTTTTGGATAAATGGGCAAGAGACTCTGCAAGTGCTAAGAATTCGCCTAAAGAATCCCAACGCAGATAATTTTCCTTTTTAAATTGCTGAACATGTTTAGGTGCAGATCCACCAGCGCCTGTCTCAAAAAGGCCGCCCCCATTCATCAGCGGTACGATTGAAAGCATCTTAGCACTGGTTCCTAATTCGAGGATAGGAAAAAGATCGGTTAGATAATCACGTAGTACATTACCCGTTACGGATATGGTATCTAATCCTTGAGAGATTCTCTTTAAACTAAATGCGGTAGCATCTTTGGGTGATTTTATTGAGATATCCAATCCTGAGATATCGTGCTCTTTAAGGTATTTGTTTACCTTTTCAATCAGTTGTCTATCGTGTGCTCGTTCTTCATTTAACCAAAAAACAGCAGGAGTTTGAGAATCTCTAGAACGGCTAACGGCTAGTTGAACCCAATTTTTAATGGCCGCATCTTTAACTAAACAGGCTCTCCAAATATCACCTTTCTCAACCTGGTGCTCCATCATTACCTGCCCATTATCAGTAACAATCCGCACGGTTCCTGCCTCGCTAATCTCAAATGTTTTATCATGTGAGCCATACTCTTCAGCTTTTTGAGCCATCAAACCAACATTGGGAACACTCCCCATCGTTGAGGGATCGAATGCGCCGTGTTTCTTACAATATTCAATGACTTCGTCATATACAGCTGCATAGCTACTATCTGGAATAACAGCTAGGGTATCTTGGGTATCACCATTTTTATCCCACATTTTACCCGAATTTCGAATCATCGCAGGCATTGATGCATCTATAATAATATCACTGGGGACATGTAGATTTGTAATACCCTTATCTGAATCTACCATGGCAAGATCAGGACCAGATTCTAATGAGTTGTTCAAATCATTAACTAAAATGGATTTTTCCTCCTCGCTTAAAAGGTCTAAGCTGCTAAAAAGTGCTCCTAAGCCATTGTTTGGGTTGTAGTTCATTTTTTTAAGCAACGATTGATGCTTATCAAAAAAATCAGCCATAAAACACTCAACAGCATGACCAAAAATGATTGGGTCGGATACCTTCATCATGGTAGCCTTCATATGAAGTGAAAATAAAACACCATCTCGTTTGGCACCTTCGACTTGTTCCAATAAAAAACGTCTTAGGGCTGATACGCTCATATAGGTTCCGTCCAAAACATCTCCTTTCTCAATGGGGGTGCGAGACTTTAACACCGTCACTTCCATCTCTTCATTAACATGTTCAATTCTAAAAAAACCATCTTCAAGAACGGTTACGGACTTCTCATTGTGTGCAAAATCGGAATCACTCATGGTGGCAACCTTCGTCTTGGAGTCTGCATCCCATGCGCCCATCCAGTGCGGATTATCTTTGGCATACTGTTTTACAGCCATAGGAGCTCTTCTGTCGGAGTTGCCCTCTCGAAGAACGGGGTTAACGGCACTTCCTTTTACTTTGTCATATCTTGCTCGAACCGACTGTTCTTCTTCATTTGACGGATTATCCGGATAACTTGGAAGGGCATAACCGAGTGACTGCAGTTCACTAATGGTGGCTTTTAGCTGTGGAATGGAGGCACTTATATTAGGTAACTTAATAATGTTTGCTTCAGGAGTCTTCGCCAGTTCTCCTAATTCAGCTAAGGCATCAGGCTCTATTTGATGCTCTTCGAGATATTCTGGAAACTGAGAGAGCACACGAGCAGCTAGAGAAATATCCCTTAATTCCAATTCTACTTTCGCGGCTCTGGTAATGGCTTGTACAATAGGTAAGAATGAGTGAGTGGCTAGGGCAGGGGCTTCGTCGGTGTAAGTGTAGATGATTTTCTCTTTGTTGGATTCCATAGTGAAAAGGGATATTTATAATTAACTCGGAGACACTTTTGTGTCGATTTTTTCTTGTGCTATAAAATAGGAAATCTACATGTGGATTTCCTATTTTAGAGTGACATTTTAATAGTTAACAATAGGGTTTCGAACAACCGACAAAGAATCGATTAGGGTAACAAAGGTGAATAAAACACACCCGTTCATTATTGAGTTAGAACGCCTGCTCTTTAAGCAATCCAATGTAGAACTTACTTCAGAGCAAACGGAATTACTTCAAAAAATCAATCAAAGCCTTTTAGGAGAGCAATTTTTAAGCTCTATGATTAATCATGAACTTCGTTCTCCGCTCGCAGGTCTTTCAAGCACCATCGATGTTATTCTTCAATCCGACTTAAATGACAGAGAGGTGTTGACCAAACGATTGAGACGTATGAATACCTTTTCAAACCGGATGGAATTTATACTAGATCATTTATCCGATATGGAGCCTTTAGAATCGGTGTCACAGCAAAACACCGGACTAACTAAACATTTGGATCAATGGGTAGAGCAAGAGGTGAGTTTTTATAAGTCGCATCATACTTTTGAACATGATATTCGTATTGAAAAAAATTCATCCATTTCCCCAATTGTTTTTCAAACAGATTATCATCTTATGAGTCTGATATTTAAAAACATGTTGGATAATGCAATTAAATTTTCAAATGCACCAACGCTTATTATTATTCGGGTTGAAGCTACCCCAAGTTTTATTCAATTATCCTGTATAGACCAAGGAATGGGCTTAGGAAGTGATGAACCTGAAGATTTAATGGGCGCTTTTACGAGGGGAACTAAAACCGAACATATACCTGGTACAGGTTTGGGATTAAGCATTGCTAACCGAGCGGCTCAGCAAATTAACGGTCGCTTGAAGTTGGAAAATAATCACGATAAGAAAGGGGCAACCTGTTCATTACGATTCGACCTAATTGGGCAAAATCACGAGCTTGGATTAGGACTATGATGAATTCAAAAATTATGGTCATTGATGATGATTTTCTTTTACGTGAGGTAATTGAGGATGTATTGTCCATTGATGGATTTGGAGTTGATGCGTTTTCAAATACTTCAGAGGCCTCTTTTTATCTTAGATCTCAGACTCCTAGTGTAATCATTTGTGATCGATATCTTCCCGACAGATCAGGTATACAGTGGCTTGAATTAGAATCAGAGCGGTTAATTAAAAATCGAATTCCCATTATCGTTCTAACCGCTGATCAGGATCGATTAGATGATTTACTCATGAAAGAGCCTCTGTCATCACTAGATATAAAAATGCTTAAAAAGCCATTTAAGAATCAGGAACTGCTCGCCAACATACATGCACTAGTTTAGCTTTGTAATTTTCAGTTTGTGCTGAAATTGGAGTGGGTATTCGGTATCATTGAGACATAACCAACACTTGAATAGAGTTAGAGGAATAGAGGATTGGTATGATGAAACCCATGTTTGGTCACCGACCAAAACCCAAACGATTCGATTTGCCTCTTCGTTATTATAACCCGGACGAAGATGAGAAAGAAAAACGAAAAAAAAGGATTAAATTTCAGACCCATAATCGAGTTCAACCTAAACAGTTTGCTCGGGTCTTTTTCTTATTTATACTCTTATCACTTGTGGTCTATTTGATTGGAATTCTATGACCGATGACGCTATTACAACACCCTTAATCCAACTTCTTCCTGATACTATAATCAATCAAATAGCCGCAGGTGAGGTTATTCAACGACCAGCTTCGGTGGTTAAAGAATTAATCGATAATGCCATTGATGCAGGGGCGGATCATATTTCTGTAGTTATAGAGCAGGCAGGTAGAACACTCATACAGGTTACCGATAATGGATCTGGTATGTCGGAGGAAGATTTAGAGCGGTGTTTTCAGAGACATGCTACGTCAAAGATTCACGCCCTTGAGGACTTGTATTCTATTCGGACCATGGGGTTCAGAGGTGAGGCCATGTCGTCCATTGCATCGGTCTCTCAGTTAGTCGCAAAAACCAAGCTACATGATGCCGATTCGGGATGGCAGATTCGAATGTATGGTGGTGAAGTTCAAGAGAAATCTCCAGTGGCTACTGCAAATGGGACTCAAATTACCGTTAAAAACCTCTTTTTTAATGTACCAGCACGTCGACAGTTTTTAAAGACAGATGCCACTGAATTTAGACATATCCTTCGCACGGTTCAGCATGCGGCACTTTCTCACCCATCCATTGCTTTCGATTTGGTTTCAGAAGGTGATTTGGTGTATCGGCTCCAATCAGAGCATACGGCAGATCGAATTGCATCACTATTTGGAAAAGCATATAGGGCTAGTTTAATACCCTTTGAGGAAAAAACCTCTCTTTTGGCAATCAATGGTTTTGCTGGGGATCCTAAATTGAGTAAGAAATCCCGAGGCGAACAGTTTTTGTTCGTGAATGGTCGACCGTTCCAACATAGATATCTGATGCATGTGCTATTATCCTTGTATGATACGTGGACACACGCAAATGAGTATCCATTTTTTGTGGTTTTTATTGATATTGACCCAGCTAAAATCGATGTAAATGTACATCCGGCTAAATCAGAGATTAAATTTGATGATGAGCGGTCGGTGATACAGTTATGTCTCTCCGTGATGAAAAAAGCCCTGAATGAACATTTTAGAGTGCCTGAGCTTCCTTCAACTTCGACAGAACCCTTTGATGATGAGAACGCATTCCAGTCCATGCAAGCACTTATTCAGGAACAACATCCTTTCAACCCGAAATCGGAGGGGTTATATGAAGGGCAGGGGATTTCCACTAGTAAGGCTGTACCATCGGCGGATAAACGAGTTTCTCATTCTAAAGGCATATCCATAGCTGAGCAGTTATATGCCCGTAATCCGTGGACACAGGACACCCGTACATCTTTAGTGGAAGACAATGAGCAAAGGCTTGGAAATGGCTTTTATTGGCAGTTACACAACAGCTATATAGTGACTCAAACTCGAACGGGATTATGTCTGATCGATCAATATTACGCCCATAAGAGAATACTCTTTGAAAAAACTATGCGGGCAGCTGAAGATGCTTTTCCAAGTACTCAGCAATTATTGTTTTCTCAGCAATTAGACATTTCAGCATCGGACTTTAGCCTCTTGAAAGAAATTTTGCCGCTCATTCAAAAGATTGGGTTCTCGGTTAGTTTGTTGAGTGGGAATAGTATTTTAATTGATGGAGTTCCATCGGATATTACCAAGGGGGATGAGTCAAAAATGATTATCGATGTTCTGCATAGTTATCGTGAATTAGACAAGGTGGTAAGTTTTGATGAACGAGAGCGTTTGGCATTAGCCTTTGCGACCAAAGCGGCTATTCAGAAAGGGAATCGCTTAGAAATGGAAGAAATGGAAGCTTTGGTAGACGAATTATTCGCCTGTGAGGAACCCTATTATGATCCGCTAAAGCACCCTACGATTTTATTTATGTCTATGAATGAGATTCAGCAGAGGTTTAGAT
>RFPJ01000029.1 GCA_009926145.1 Bacteroidota bacterium | reverse complement strand
GAGGGATTAAAGCAGAAGTCATAGAACTACAAGCAGGTCAAGGCTCTAAAATCACCAAAAAACCGATCAGTAAATTACGCTTACCTGAAGGATGTGTAATTGGAGGTGTACTTCAAGATGGTAAAGTGGAAATTGCAACAGGTATTACACAAATACATTCAGGTGATCGTGTGATGGTATTTTGTCTCCCAGAGGCTGTAGATAAAGTTAGTCAACTATTTCAGTAAGCAATGACAAAAGGGCCTATATCAGCATTAGGAAGACCAATAATTAACTTTTTGGTAGTACTTGGTATTCTGGGCGCATTCATTTTTTTTCTGGGTTTTGCTTTACTCATACCCGCTTTAATTGACCTCATATATAAGGAGGAAACTTGGCATAGTTTTGTGATATCGGCCGGATTGGCGTTCATTCTTGGTGGAGGGCTTTGGTTAAAGTTCAAACCGAATGAAGAAATTCGAATTCGTGAAGGATTCATGGTGGTGGCCCTAACATGGATTACACTCTCCTTAGTGGGTGCCTTACCTTTTATAATTGCCGGTATACTTCCTTCCTATACCGATGCCGTTTTTGAAACCATGAGTGGATTAACCACTACGGGCTCTACTATACTAGGCGGAATCACCTCTACTGGTATTATTAATCCCGATATTGAGTCACTTCCGCATAGTTTTTTAATGTGGAGATCACTCGCCCATTGGCTGGGCGGAATGGGGATTATCGTACTCTCCCTAGCCATACTCCCACTATTAGGAATTGGTGGAATGCAGCTTTTTCAGGCCGAATCACCTGGCCCTACGACTGACAAGTTAACCCCACGAGTACAAGAAACAGCCAAGTTACTTTGGGTCGTTTATGTGGCCTTAACCGCACTTGAGTTTTTATTGTTATGGATACACCCCTCAATGGATTGGTTTGATGCATTGAATCATGCTTTTGCCACACTGGCTACCGGTGGTTTTTCGACTAAAAATAGCAGTATAGCTGCATTTAATTCCGTGTATATAGACGTGATTATCACCTTATTTATGTTCCTGGCAGGGATTAACTTCGCAATGCATTTCCGATTGTTTAAAGGAGATACCAAAAGCTTTTTTAACAATAGAGAAATTCGTTTTTATACACTGATAACCATTATTGGAATACTAATCATAAGTTTTTCACTCTGGTATTTTGATGGCAGAACCCTTTTGGAAGCCATCCGATATGGTAGCTTTCAGGTAGTAGCCATAATTACTACGACCGGATTCGGTACTGACGATTATGAACTATGGTACTCGTTTGGTGCCTTTGTACTACTTCTGTTGTTTTTTACTGGTGGTAGCGCTGGTTCTACTGGTGGTGGAATTAAAATGATTCGCTGGATGATCTTAATTAGAAACCTAGGGCGTGAAATCAAACAAATCATACATCCCAAAGCCATCCTCCCCGTGCGTATAGGCGATCAAGTGATAGATCCCTATATTCAACGAACGGTCCTTAGTTTTTTCATCCTTTATATGTTGGTTTTTGGGTTGGGTGCACTCATCATTAGCTTTTTTGGCTATGATTTAATGTCCAGCATTGGCGCCAGTATTTCGGCTTTGGGTAACATTGGACCTGGTTGGGGAGAGTTTGGTCCCACTGATAGTTTTGCTCCTCTCCCTTATGCCGCTAAATGGGTATTAATCGTACTCATGATGGTAGGAAGACTTGAACTTTTTACCATTATCATCCTTTTTTCTCCCAGCTTCTGGAAGCAGTAGTCTAGCCCTATTGTTTTAAATCCATTGCTTAGACTCTAACCATTGCAATAAGGCTGGTAGAAATGTGAGCGAGGTGAGCAAGGTCATTCCTATACCTAATACCGCCATTATCCCCAATGATTGCAATCCAGGGTGAGCCGTAAACAGTAGCCCGGCAAAACCTAACATGGTGGTTAAAGAACCCATCGTAATGTGCTGACCAGTGCTTCTAAGAACTACCGACAAACGCCCTTTGCCCTCTTCTCTGTAACGGTAGGCAAGGTGAACTCCGCTATCCTCTCCAATACCCAATATAGCCGGTAAGACCACAAGGTTATAAAAATTGAATTGAAAGCCAGTCAAAATCATAATTCCAAATAAGAATAATAGTCCAACCATAAGCGGTAACATGGCTATAATAGACCATTTCAGCGAACGAAAGGTGAATAACATAAACAAGAATACCATCACAAAAGTGGCCCCAACCATATAAGGGCTTTCGGTTCTCATCAGATCTAACATAGCAGCGGCTACAATACTTGTACTCCCTGCAAATTTAGTTTCTCCAGAGCTTAGTACAATTTCTGACACATCATCTTTGAAAGCAATCGATTTACGGCCATCGGAAAGCCCCACCGATGGATATACAACGACAAAGCGCCCCACTTCTCCATCTTTCGATACAAACTGAGCCTGCAAGTAATCGGGGATTTGATCAATCCGTAATGGCTTCGTTGTTTGAGAGGCCCTTCGTAATCGACTAAAATCTTTACTATCCTGATTTTTCAAAAGTGGATCATCGAGTAATGAACGGATATAAGCGATCTTTTCTAGTTTATTGCCTATTGATACCGAATCTAATGGAAAGCGTTCTTGGAGCGCCTCAATACTGGCGATTGTAGGAGATAAAGAATCTTCCTCTGCTCGTTGCCTAAGCAGTTGAACAAGCTCGGACACTTGCTCATCTGACTCAGCTACTATATAAGCTGGGTTACGCTTTGTTCCCGAATCTACTTGTCCCGCTAGTTTTGAAAATGCTTCGTATTTAGGAAACCTAGGTTCTAAGCTCCCAAAGTCGTATTGAAAGCGTAACGAATCGGCATTAAAAAGAACCGCTCCTGAAATCAGTAGACCAATAACTACAATAGAACGATAGAATGGAAATGGTCGTTTCGAAACTTGGTATTCCTGATTATTCGAACTAAACAAAATAAGCTTATATCGTTCTAATATGACCAATATAGCGGGTATCAGATAGAGCATCGCCAATAGGGCAAACAAGATTCCCATTCCTGAAATGAAGCCAAACTCTGAAAAGCCTCTAAATTCCGCAATCACGAGTACAAATAGTGCGGCCGCCGTGGTTAAAGCACTTACAACAATAGCTTCCCCTGTGGTTTGATGCGTGGCCAAAATAGCCTCTTCAATACTTTTGCCTTCAGATCTAAGCTCGATATATCTAGCGTAATAGTGAATACCATAATCGATTCCTAGCCCAAAAAGGATAACAAATAAAACCGAGGTCATGGTATTGAGCATCCCCAAAACAAAATAAGTAATCCCAAAAGTCCATAGTAAACTCGATATCAGAGGGATTCCAATAATAAGTACTGGTAAAGGCATCCTAAGCAAATGGTCTTTAAAACTATGTAATTGCTTGGATCCTTTTCTATAATGAAGATATTTCTTTATAAAAAAGTATAGCATAACCAATAAAATTACACTGCTAATACCCGACACAAAACTGCCAAGTACATCTCTCATAATTGAGGTCAACTCTTCTAGGTGTCGTTCTAAACGCCCTCCATAATAAACCTTCATTTCGGGATGAAACTGTTCAGGCACTAAATCAATTAACAGCTGATCATAAGCGGCAAACATATCTTCGAGATATTGAATATCGCTTTTTGATCCGGTAGGAAAGAACTTGAGCACCATTATGGTACTGTCTTCATTCACTGGATACTCCGATGGTACAATAGCATCATAGGATGCTCTAAAATCATCTATATTATCAGTCTCGGATACGTCCTCATCCTCAAAACCCAAATCAAAGTAAAAGGGATTCGCCTCTTCTTTTGCTGTTTGAATTTCACCTAATAAGTATTCGGTTAAATCTTCCAACTCCTGCTCACTGGCCAAATAGAGGGCATTATCTTGTATAAATTCGGTCTCCTTGGTGTATTCAACCCGCTCAAAAAAACGTCCATTTGTACGTTCATAATCCAAATTCAGGCTGCGAGGAATCAAAACCTCTGCAAAAGCCTTATTGGCCTCAAAATCAGGACTTTGAATAACAACCTGCATAGGAGTTTCCCCCCCTACGATTTCCTTCAACTCATTTAAAGCCTGCACATTTGGGTGATTTTCGGGTAATAGATTTGCCAAATCGGTATCTACGCGTAGTTGCACGGCAAAATAAGCCCCTATTATGGACATCATTAAGGCTACCGAGAGTACTTTCCCTGGATGATGAATATTCAGTCGCAATAATGGGGCCAACCAATCAAGTATAAATTTCATGCTGTAAAGGTAAGGAATTCCTTAGTTATCAGGCTCAAAAAGGATATCGTCATAATCAGCTTTTACAAAGTCACCTGTTGAATCACCATCACTTAATATGAGTATAGCTAATGGTTTGTCTGGTGGTTCTTCTCCAAATAGGCGTCGATAATCATCCAATAGATTTCTTCTAAACGTCATCCATTCAAGCTGATTATCTTGCACTATGGTAGGTTGTCCTTGCCCTAAAACTACAACCTTTTGATGACCGAAAAATGTAGAAAATTCCGTGCCTTCCTGTAAACTGCTACTCCAAGTGTAGCGTATACTTTGAGGAACATCTCGCACCAACGCCAGTTTTTTTATTTTAAATACCACATAGATACTCGCGGCTACATCATTTTTTTTCGCGATATTTTCATCGGCGTTTTCTGGAATATCCCATATTCTCCACTTCCAAGATAGTATTGGGGTTTTTTGTAGCCAAAGATTCTCCACCTCATGTAGGGGGAAATTAAGATGCTTGGCTTTATTGCCTTCAAACCGAAGAAACTGATTAGGCGTACCATTTTCTTCAACCCGAATAGTGTATTCGTAATCTTCTTTAGTGGATAACGGATAATCATAAGGCCGATTTTGCCCCTTTTGTTCGAACCAATGGTAAGGAAGCTGGTCCAACTCTGCTTCCTCAAAATTTTCTACTAATAAATACCCCTGTTCTGTGTACTTTAAGGACTGAGTATATTTTGTATCTTGCGCAAGAGTTATTGACGAGATAACATAAAAAATGATACCAATGGGTACAATTGGAACATCATACTTAAAGGCTTGAATAAAGATACGCCTTAAATTACGGTGGATAGACACTGACCTACTGATTAACGGTTAAATGAATTACTATGCTTCGAAATCTGATCGATGATGCTTCATCACTGAAGGTAAAATATAAGGATAATAACTATATCTTTGTTCCCAGCATTCTGCTATTAGTTGTTGGTTTTGTTGTACACTATTTCTGGGGATTTGAGGCGGCTATAATTGTTGAACTCCCCCTGATTACGCTGTTTATCCTAAGTATGATTTTTCATGTGTATCGAAAATTGGAGGCCGATTTAGAAGAAGAACGTATTCAATCGCAAGCCATTCAAAGTATTTACCGATACATTGAGCCACGCTATCCTTTACCCTCCATGTCTCGTTGGACGGCATTCCCTGATCTAGCAGAGCACATCATTCGTGAGTGTATGCAAAATAAACCTACCTGCGTTGTAGAATTAGGTAGTGGTATTTCTACACTAATCACTGCTTATGCCCTTGAAAAATATGGCCCATCAGATGCTAAAATCATATCACTTGATCACTCTGAGAAATATTCAAAAATCACTGCTGAATTACTTAAAGAGCATGAACTTGAACACCGCGCAGAGGTTATTTATGCCCCTCTTCAAACCACTCTAGTCAATGAAACTAGCTATTCTTGGTATGGTTTAGATGATCTTGAATTAACCCATAAGATTGATCTTTTATTGGTCGATGGACCTCCTGTTAAGACCAATAAAATGGCACGTTATCCAGCTATTCCACTTCTCTACAAATACTTTAGCAAACACTGTGTTACACTTTTGGACGATGCGGCCCGTAAAAGTGAACAAGACTCCGTTCAACACTGGCTAGATGAGTATCCGGATCTTGTGCATACCTATATCGGAAATAAAAAAGGATTGAGTATAATTAAGCGCGGTCTTTAAGACGAGTGCATATCTACGGCTTGGATAGATTCATAATTGGGTTATCAAGACCGCAAAAAAGACAATCCCAGCCATGATTTAAAACTCGACCAGTCTTCTGTTGTAATTAGTTTAAAGCTTCGCGCTAACCCTACGTAAGTAACTAAAAACAGCATACTCACCAGTAATATACTCTGCAGAGCACCCAAGTCAACCAACCATACATTCTTGAGAAGTACCAAAGGACCAGAAATAAGAATGGATAGCAATAGAACTTTACCATAAAATGGGAATGGTAACACTTTCCAAAATGGAAGTTCCATATGCCGCCCTATTCTGCCTAATAAAAGCAGCCAATTATAAATATTAGCGATAAGGGTGCCTGCCGCCGTCCCCACTATACCAAAGTAAATCGTTAGTGGGATGCTCAGAAGCAAATTAGCTACCAGTAAATTAATACTAAAATAAAGTACCCCTTTGGTATCACCAAATGCCTGAAGTATACTGCCGTAGTGTGTTACTCGGATGAGTACAATTAAGTTGTATAGCTGAAAGGGCAACACGGAGTTAGCGTAAGAGGTTTGATCGGTTTCAAATAGTAAACTAATCAAATCTGACGCCAAGACGGTGGATAAGATGGTTAATGGAACCACCAACAAACTTACTTTTTCTATCCCTTTATACCACAACGCCAATAACTCTTCTTTTTTCTCTTGCAGCTGAAACTGAACATATCGTGAGATAAGCACCGAACCTACTGCCAATGGAATTACTTTTATAATAGGAACTTCATTGGCCGCTACGGTATACTCGGCATAGGCGGTATTTACCAAGAAGATAGATACAATAAACTTGTCAATATACTTATTAAAACGTCCTACCAATGCAGATAGGCCTAGTGGAATGGAAAAATTGGCCTGATCTCTCAGTGATACAGAATCCAAAAGACTCAACTGATCTTCCTCGCTTAGCCCTTCTGATAACGCCCCTTTTTTAGGTAGTATACCCAAGAGAAGTGCAAAAGAGCCTATAAACCTAACAAAGGCATAACCCACCAAAGCCCAAATAGCTACCATTAAACCGTATCCTAAGCTAAGAGGTACTACAAGCGCTGTAAAGGCCATCACAGAAGTTCCCATTTCATACCAAGCTGCAAGCTTTTGTCGGTCAGAAGCCAATAAGATATTCGTAGTAGGCCAGGTTGGTATTTCTAGAATACTTACTAAAGCTAGAAGGGGCAGAAATTCCTGTAAAATACTTATCGATGCTTCAGGCCACTGCGTTAACAAGGCCGGTAATGCGGTGTTTAGAAGTAAAATTAATAGCCCTGCTATCGTTGAACTTAGAAATAGAATCCCAACTGTCTGAGCCACCAGCCCTCTTCTGGCTCCCTTGGCCACTCGCTCAAAATAATAGAAGATACTATCGGGAAAGCCTAGAACAGCAATATTCCGGGCTATTTCATGCACCATTAATACATAACCCATAATAGCAAAATCGGTTTTCGACAATAACCGTACTACGACTATAGCTAAAGCTAAATCTATCAGAGTAGTCATAACCCGGGCAAAAACGATGACTCCCGTCTTTTCCTTGAGTGTAGATTTAGTTTGTTTTCGGGTTGAAGACATTAACTTGCTTAAGTCTTATTAGAAAATGAATCCATATGATGCTTTTCTATGGCTTTTAAAAGTAGGGACGAAAGCTCCTGTGTTTTCGAGAAAGCGCTGTATGCATATAATGGATGATTAGGGTCATTTATATCAACGGTTTCTTCAATGCTGAGTACATCCACCCTATTATCTTCATCAATATCAGTTTGTTTATTGTTCCCCGACCATTCTTGCCAAAGATGATATACATAAGTAATTAACTGATTCAACTCAGAAGCCTTGAACTGCTTGCCTCTTTTGGTATTCGATAAGATTTCGGCCATCTCCATGTTTCCACCAATGGAAATTATAGGTGCTTTAGCAGGTAAATAGTCCCAAAATTTAGAAGGAATCACCATATCTCGGTTCGGATTTAAGATAGATAGCAAAGCCTGAAAGTCACCTAGCATCTTAGGTACTTTGTTATAGGGTATAGCATGCATAGGAATAAAATATTCTTCTAATTGCAGTGTTTTTATTCGGCTTAAAACGTCGCATGAAAGAGCACCAATATGATAAAGACGCAGATCTCTAAAAACCTCGGGATGCTTATCTCGTATTCTTTCAAATAATGAGATTACGGGTTCAATCGGTGAAGAAGATCGGAATTTCCCCAGAAAAACCAGATTGAAAGTTTGATTTGAAGATTGAATTGGCCATACGGATGAAATTTCAGACGAGTTTTGATCCGTAGAATTCGTATGTATATCCAAATCATAAGAGTTGTGAATCAATACCATTTTATCCTTTAACACTGGATAGTGATTTTGGTACATTAAAAGAGTATCCTTGGCCGTAAAAACAATGGCTTTAGCTTGTTCAAATATTGCTCGTTCCCAATACTGTTCCATTTTTTGGACCCACTTAGTCTTTCTTTTTGACCGAACCGGACATAGAGTAAATGGATCTCTGAAATCAACGATTAATGGTAAGTTAAAGACCTTAGCCGTACGACTGGCCAATAATAAACCAGACCAAGGGTCTGCCGTAACCCAGACAGCATGTGGCTTTTGCTTTAGGATAATTTGTTCAACTTTCGAATAATGATACCTCAATATTGGAAACCAAGTATCCATGGGGATAAAGCGCTCCATATAATCGACAAGACCTTGAAAGAGACTCGAAGCTTTTTGCTTTTTGTTTTGAGTGGATGATTGAAGGTTTGCCTTTGTTAAATCACTTCCAGATTGTTTAGTAGTGCGATCAAAAGGGACTTCCAGAGAATGTAAGCCTATACCAGATAGATGATCGGATTCATCCTTACTTAGTTTTTGTTGATTGGCATGAAGAAATACAACATCCAATTTCCAACCCAACTTCTTAAGAAATTTGGCAAATTTATAACTGCGTAAAGCACCTACCCTTTTTCTAGGCACAAAATAAGGGCTTATGATTAGTAGTCGAGGATTTTCTTTTACATCACTCATGTTGCTGATGTTCCATTATTGGAAACTACTAACTACTCATGGGCAATCGCGTTAACGACTCCAATAGTTTATTTGAATTCTGATTGGTAATCAATCGTTGCCATACCGATTCAGAAAAGGTATAAAACGGTTTTTTTTGATGATACCATCCAAAATGCAAACAGTAAGGTGTGGTTAACAAAAAGTCTGTTTTAGCAGGTAATAAAGATAATATCCTCAGCAAGATTTTACGTGTTCTAACAGATTTCAAGCCCCTTATAGAATAGGTGAAATCGTCGTTATAATACGTGCAATTCACATACATGAATTCATCATCATGATCTGTTAGATCTTCTATATAGTCTAATTGTGGGCTATTATGACCTTGTAACCAAGGATAAACGGGAATATTGAGTTTAGACATGGCCATTGCCAAACTCCATTCACAAGACTCCATGGTTCTACCTTGTTCCGACTTTCTGGATCGGAAGTGCGTTTCATGCTTTCGATCAAGCATTTCAGAGGCAAGCCCACAAACTTGTTTAGTAGTTTCATAATCTTGCGCATACATCATTCCAGATTGAACTCGAGATAAATAACTAAGCCCAAATCGTTTTAGTGTACGGCTTCTACGTCTAAAAATAATATCAAGTAGTACCCCTGCTCCTTTAGACGCACCAAAATAAACATCTGAAACTAGTGTGCCTGTAATCGTAAAATCAAAAACACCTAATGAAGACCATAAAGTAGAAGGGTCTTTACACCAAACAATATCACTATCTAAATACAGGTTTCTTTGGAAAAACATATAGTGATAAACATTGTGTTTAAATCCGACAATAGACGCATGTTCTTCGGGTATTACATGGACTATATCAAATAAATAAGTCAGATTTTTTTCATCTAAGATTTGCTTGTGCTTACTACTGCAAGCTAAGGCTATAGGGCGTTCACGATCGTATCGCCTTAAAGTACTAACAGAAGCTATCGTATGTTTTAAATACTTAGGATGTCCATAACTGACATAGACATAACCTTCGTATTCTTTCTTTGAGGTGGGTATAGACTGTAGCACGTAGTTTTTTTTGAATATAGAAGTAAAAAAAGGATTCTCAAAAGATACTAAGAATTTCGCTCAGCTCTCTTACGTAAAGTATCCATTAGATAATTAAACCCACGACTTGCTATTATTCTCTGGAATTGTCTATTGTATGACTCAGCAGTAAACACATCGTCGATACTCATATCTGTTATTTTCCACTCACCTGACTCTTTCTTCATTTTATAATGAACAGGTGTCCTAATGTTGTCCCATTCAGCGATGGTTTGAACAAAGGTTGAATCAAAAGATCCATTGATGGTTTCATAGGTAATAACCGCGCGATATATATCTAAATTTACCAGAGACTGATCTCTGATGATGCTGGAAAATAAGCGAATAAATTCATCACGTGTTTCTACAGATATCGTGTCATAGGTTGATTCTAATGCTGTTTTTGCCATGGCATCAAAATCAATAATTCCATTTACAATATCCTTCAATTGGGATCTTTGTTGATCTGAATATTCTGAGCCTTCTGCACCCAACAATTGTTTAATCTGTTGATCTCGAGTCTCTAATAGTGTTTGCACTTCCGTCTGAATAAAACTGGATTGTGCAGTTATTGGACTACTCATGAAGAGGATAGCCAATACATGTAAGCTTATATATCTTTTAACGAACATTTGTTTCATACATATTTATTCAATTGGTAAGCCTGATGCTTTATTGAGATTAGCTACCCGAATCTTATAATCAAAAATTGTTTGTTTTTCTTCTAGTCTAAGTTCCAATTCTTGTTTAAGTGCATCTACCACGTCTCTTACCTCACCTATTCCAAAATCATAATCAAGTTGTTCCATTCTTAGCCACTCTTTCGTTATTCTAAGAGCTTCAGATGAGCTTTCGTATTTACTTTCTGCTATAGATGCATCACGGTACTTTTCATGTACATCAAGCATTACCAAATCCTTAACGGCTTTTTGTTGATAGCTTATTTTGTCAATTTCCAATGATGCACGATTAATAGTCGTTCTCATCTGAGAGAAATTCAGATTTTGTCTGATTGAAAAACCAAAAGACATGTTAAGTGTATTACTATCTGATGAAATAAACGGATTATCTTGACGTGGCCGAGAAGGTGCTCGAGCAAAGGTCCCAGTAAACCCCATGTATAAGCCCGGTCTATTTTCAGATTTTTTGGCTTCCATATACATACGAGCGCCTTGCTCGGCATAAGTAAGGGCTTTAAGCTCTGGTCGGTTCATTAATGCAGATGTTTGATAATAATCTATACCGAGTACCTTCTGTTCTGGTGCTTCGAGATAACCATTCTTCGGTAAATAAGTACGTTCACCAGCATTAAGTATGTATTCCCATGACTCTCGAACAAACAAAAGGTTTTGCTTCACCTCATCTTCACGAGCCTTGAATTGTGCTTGAAACACCTTGAATTTATAGATTTCAGATTCATTAATTAATTCAGGACTATCCTTTCGCTGTTGATTGATAGACCGTTCAACGGTGTTCATAGTTTCAATGGCCAAATCTAGGAGACGCTCAATCTCTAAAGCAAGTTGATATCCATAGTACAATTGGTGCAATTGTAGTTCAATTTCGTCCTTAGTAGCGTTCCTTTGTTGACTTATGGCATTCACACCATATTGTGCGGCTTCAACGGCCTTATCTACGGCACCCCAAATAAACAGTGGCTGTACACCAGAAATTCGAAAACGATTAGCAAAACCCCAATTTTCCCAATCATAAGTGGCATCTGGATCTAAATATATCTGATTATCAGGCAATCCATTAGGAGACACCACACGTGGTAAAATTCCATGTTCAGAAGTCATAGAAAGTGAAGGTATAAATTTGAGATCTTTGACTTGTTGAACCTGATTTTCAGCAAGCTTCACATTGGATTCTGCAGCTTGTAATTGACCAACTTCTTTGAGTGCCTGTTCTAAAAATTCGGCATAACTTAAATAGACTGTATCTGCGGGTTCTGCAATATCTCTGTACTGAGCATGTGCAGGAAAAAATATTGAATAGCCAATTATATAAACGGTGACAAATGTAAGAATGGTGAATATGTGCGTAATATGCTTCATCAAGGCTTTTAAATGCTTTGTAATTCTATTATTAAGATACACATTATATGAACCAGAATAACGCGCTAAGTAGTTCATTAGTGTTGCATCCCTTTACAAACATAGAAAAAGCCCCATTAAGGGGCTTTTTCAGCGGAGAGTGAGGGATTCGAACCCCCGGAGACTTGCGCCTCAACGGTTTTCAAGACCGCCGCATTCGACCACTCTGCCAACTCTCCAATATCAATAAATTTATGAATCGCTAAGTGCTTGTGCTCCAGAAACAATTTCGGAAATTTCTGTAGTAATTGCACTCTGTCTAGC
>RFPJ01000028.1 GCA_009926145.1 Bacteroidota bacterium | reverse complement strand
CGAGTGGGTTGAGAATCTTTAATCTTTTAAACCTCGAAGATGCCCAATTGAATGAAGAGGGGTACTTTGACTCCGAGCCTACTCATAATGACGCAAACTTCTCGGGCACATGGAGTAATTATCCCTACCTGCCAAGTGGTATTGTTTTATTAAGCGATATTTACAATGGGTTATTTATCCTGAGACCAGATTATTTAGATAAATAACACCTCATTTTTTTAGTTAAACACAGACTTTCTTAAATTTGTTTTGCTTTAATGCTTAAACAGCATTCGATATATATTCTACAATCAAACCTAACTACTGCATTAGCTAATGGATTTATTTGATAAGCTGGCGAATCGCCCTAGCCCCCTTGGACCTTTTACTTCTGCCGGATATGGCTATTATACCTTCCCTAAATTGGAAGGACCGCTGGGTCCCGAAATGAAATTCAACGGAAAAGATATGGTCGTATGGAGTATCAACGACTATCTGGGTGTTGGAAGCAATGAAGAAATTAAAAAGGTGGATGCCGAAGCAACGGCAAAATATTCATTGAGTGCACCTATGGGAGCTCGTTTGATGACCGGGAATTCGGATGAGCACGAAGCCTTAGAAAAAGAGTTGGCCGCTTTTGTACATAAAGAAGATGCGCAACTACTCAATTTTGGTTACCAAGGTATAATGAGTGTGATACACGCATTGGTAGACCGAAATGATTTTCTTATCTACGATGAATTAAGTCATGCTTGTATTGTAGATGGAAAACAATTGGCTATGGCCGATAAATCGGTTTTTAAGCATAATGATATTGAGAGTTTTAAAAAGCAATTATACCGAGCTGCCGCTAAGAAAAAGGATAATTCATCTATACTAGTGGTTACTGAAGGAGTGTTTGGTATGACGGGTGATTTGGGTATTCTACCCGAGATTATCAAACTAAAAGAAGAAGTACCTTTCCGACTTTTGGTTGATGATGCTCACGGTTTTGGAACGCTAGGACATGATGGGTCAGGTACTGGAACGCAATTAGAGTGTCAAGATGGTATTGATATCTACTTCGGCACATTTGCAAAAGCCGTGGCCTTAATTGGTGCTTTTGTTGCCTCTGAACCTAGGGTGATTTATGTCAAGACATTATGCGTGTGCTTAGAGAGGAACATGGCGTATTCGTAAGTGGAGTTGCTTACCCAGTGGTTCCAAAAGGAATTGTGTTAATACGATTAATTCCGACGGCCGCACACAATGATGCGCATATCGAAAAGACACTTCAAGCATTCGAAGCAATTAAAGATTTTGTAGAAGCAGAATCTTCTAAAATAAGCGCTTAAACAAACGTTTAACTGGATTGCTAGACGAATCTGTGTCTTCTGACTTAGATCGTTTAGCATCTAGTTTATTCAGATCTACGCGTGGGATTTCTACGGCCTTATACGTTTCTTTTTTCTCTACCGGCTTCTTAGCCTTCTTTTTCGGCTTTTTAGCATCTAAGTCCGGTTTCTTTTTATTAAGCTTAACACTGACATTTTCTTTTTTAGTGTTAGAGGTAGTCGCACTCTTAGTCTTGCTAGCGCGAACAATCCGTTCGGGAATTTCAGCTTTTTTAGGCTCCAAACGCATACCTAAACATACATTCAAAAAGGATTCTTTATCAGCCTCATATAAGAGCGATACTATTCTCTTAGGATAGCCATAATCTATAAGTTGCATGCTCGATACATAATTGTAAATGTCATCGGGTATATCGTAATAAATGACCTCGTCGATTCTACGCAATGGAAGGGAATCGCTGGATAATCCACCTACTAGAATTACTCTATAATCATTGCTATAGTAGTTTTTTAAACGATCTTGGATAGTACTATCCTCAAGATCTTGATCTAAACTAATAACCCCCCATCTTTTCTTTCTAATAATTTTAAAAAGACGCTGGGTTGTTCGTTTTGAATAGGTATGTACCACCACATGCTGTGATTTAGAGTTCTCTAAATGATTCATGATGGTGGAAATTTTCATGCGATCAGGTACATCATAATACTCTTGTATGATACGCCGATTAAGAGCATAAGCTGGGCTCACACTAGTAGCCGTTTCTTCAAATCCTAAACAACGTGTTCTAGGCGGCATAATCGCCAACAATTGTTCAAAGGAGGCATTATACTCCGATGTTTGAACACAAAGTGCCGTCTCCCTTGGGACAGATTTAACAATCTTTTTTACTTTATTAAAAAGCTTATAACGATCTAATTGAGACCCATCCAGTACCAACAAGAGGTCCAAATCTCCAAAAGACCAGGCTTGTTCACTTTCAAGATCTAATAAACAGCCTGGATCTGCAATGATGATGGATGGATTGGATTGCAAAACTGACCGATGTTGCTCTTTTTCTTCTCTTTGGGTAACTCTAGAGCAACGAATTTTTGCATGATATCCAGTGGCCCAAAGCCATTGTTCCACTTCAATTGCTTGGTTTGCGTGACTACACAGTATAACAGCTTTCTCAGTGCGCTCATTCAACTCACTTTGAGCAACCATATGAAGAATAGGTAATAGCGTTATATCATAGCTATTTGTTGAAGATTGCACACAAACGGGTAATCTAAGCGTAATGGCGTCAATAATATCCTGATGCCTTTGTGTACATTCCCGAATATTGATATCTAATAATCCTTTTTGGATCAAAGGATGGATACCCATTGAATCAAACGTCAAAACTACTCCTCTTCTTCACTTTAATTCAAAAATTAACCACTAGCAAAGAGCTTAACCTATTGCTAAGCAATAATATACAAAAGTGATTAATTATGCTCGCTCTCTTTAGCACTATTTAACCAATTCGGATGGATACCGATTTGACCCGTGCGCAATTGTAAAAAAATAAAAATCAAAATGAATGACAAGCCTATTCCTAAAAAACCAAAGAGACCAGCTTCAGGGCCGAAAATACCACCCGTCCACCATTTTGGGCCTATGGGCTCCAGTTTCCATACAGCAACGTCCCAGCCTAAGCCACTTACGGGCAAACCATACAAGCCTGCCAGAACAAAATTCCATGCCGAATGAAGGCCTATCGAAAGGCCCAATCGGCCTGTAAGTATAAAAGGGGCAGCTAGAAGTACACCTGCGATAAAAATATTAAATGATGACCAAAAAGAAGCATTTGGATTAAAGATGTGCGCAATAGAGAACATAGCCGAAGAGAGTACTACAGCAGCTATCAGCGGCACATAAGTTTTTTGCAAGCCAAAGCGTAATCCTTCGTGCAAGTTTATGATGAAATAACCCCTAGTAAGTACCTCCTCATAAAATCCAACGGCCAGCATCTGAATTAATAGCAGTAATAATGAATACCATTGGACTCCTTCTTCGAAACGCCACCCTTCTGTATTAAATGAAATCAAAGAGGCCTCTTCAACCACTCTATACCAGCCCAACAGCAAACTTATGCCAACTACTAAGCTGAGAGCAAGAATCCCTATGAGCCAGCCCAGTGCATACTCCTGGAAAAAAACTTTAGTTGGTTCAACACCCCCATAGTGCCAAGGCGATGATTTTGCTATTCTCTGATCAGTTAAAAATAAATTTAATCGATACCAAGCATAGGAAATAGGGATAACTAAAAACCACTGCCAACCTCCTAGATCAACACTTTGAATGGCACCAACAATTAGAATTAAGGTGATGAAAAAGAATAGAATTCGAATTCCTGAACGAAACCTTTTTTCATCAGAGTGATAAAATGGATTAGTCATTATTAGCCATTTTACCTTCGCTTATATGATTGAAATATCGAATCGTGGGATACGCAAAATCTAAGTCTTGATGCTGTTCAAATGCATCCAAAATATCTTCCCAAATTCCTTCGCTGGTTCCCCTTCTTCGTCGTGGATGCGTCAAATGACGAATGGTTAAGCGTATACCGCTATCTTGTACATCGGTGTATACAATCGGTGTTAGGTAACGATATTCAATTAAATACGATTTCGAGGCCTGATCGATTTGAGTTTGTGCTTCATCTATCAAATCTTTCGTGCGTTCTTTAACGATATCCAATAGTAGTGACTTGGCCTTTCTCCAATCGCTTTCAAAGGTGATTACCACACCAATTTCATTCCAAATGAATTGAAAATCAGAGGTATAGTTAAAGAGTTTTTCTACGAATATAAGATGGTTGGGAATATGTATAACCCGCCCAGTACTCTGATCGGCGGCTACCCAATTTCCAATCTCTAGTAGAGTAAACTTAAAGGGTCGTATATCGATAATATCACCTCGAACCTCTCCGATTTGAACCCGATCTCCTACATCAAAAGGGCGCCTCCAAATAATAAATAACCATCCCGCTAAATCAGAGACGGGATCTTTAAGAGCAATGGCAATACCCGCCGATAATAAGCCCAAAAACGTTGCTAGGGAATCAACCCCTGAAAACCAAATCTGGGCAACCAACAAAACACCAATAGCTGTGGTTGTATACCCTACATTTTTGCGCCACTTAAAGCGTAGTTTTTTGTCGTCCGTATTCCTGTAAACCACTCGAAGCGTGAAGCTTCTAATGAGCCAAAGCAAAAGAATTAGACCGACTGTTTCAACAATATGGGTCGTCAACAGCGGAGAATTTTTAATGTACTCCAATACATTTACTGGAAAATCCGACATATTTAATTAATTAAACTGCAAAAATTGGTATCGAACACAATTATCGGTATATTTTGCGTCCTTTTTCAAGTTAATACAAACGATTATGTTATACACTATTCTGACGGTAATTATCGCGATTATTTGTGCTCTTTTGATTCTAGTTGTTCTACTTCAAAATGGATCCGGACAAGGACTATCCGGTATTGGCGCAACTTCTATGGGCGGTAGTGCGGGTCTTGGAGCCAGAAGAACGGCAGATTTACTGTCTAAATCTACGACCTATTTAGGGGGCGCATTCTTAGCACTTTGTGTGCTTGCCAATTTTGTAATTGACCGACCAACTACTACTGAAAGTATTTTACAAACGGGAGCGCCTGTTGAAAGCGTTGGTGCCCCAGTGGTACCTCAAGCACCTATGACTGCCCCAGTAACTACTGAGTCTGGAACAACTGAAGAGTCAGCTGAATCATCTGACAACAGTGACAACTAATTTTCATGCCTAGCATTCACTGCTAGGCATTTTTCTTTTCTTTTTTAAGACGCCCGAAGGCAAACTATTGGGCTTTTATATGTTATGATTGGTTATGTGTTTAACTAATTCCTTACATCTCATATCATTTATAACCCTTTTTAGCATTACAGATTCATAACTTTTTCGCTTTTATGCTTAACTCAAAAACTTTTTCTCAAATGAAATCAATCTTATTCATGGTTTTTATAGCCATGCTATTACCTCATACTATGGTTCAAGCTCAAACAAAACTCATCGAAGAAATAACTCGCGAAGGCGATGAAATAATTATTCCATATAAGAAATACGAGCTCGAGAATGGACTAACCGTAATCATTCATGAAGATGATTCCGACCCATTGGTTCACGTAGACATCACCTATCATGTAGGATCAGCCAGAGAAGAACTTTATAAGTCTGGTTTTGCTCACTTTTTTGAGCACATGATGTTCCAAGGATCTGAAAATGTAGCCGATGAAGAGCATTTTAAAATGATTAGTGATGCAGGAGGAACCCTAAATGGGTCCACCAATAGAGACCGCACTAATTATTATCAAACCGTTCCAAGTAATCAACTCGAAGTGGTGTTATGGTTGGAGGCCGACCGCATGGGATTCTTTTTAGATGCGGTCACTCAAAAGAAGTTTGAAATTCAAAGAGAAACCGTTAAAAATGAAAAAGGTCAAAATTATGACAACGCTGCCTATGGTAGATGGAGTGAGTTAACAGCAGAAACGCTCTACCCTTTTGGGCATCCATACTCATGGTTGACCATTGGTAAACTTGAGGATTTAGACCGTGTTAATGTAGATGATTTAAAAAAGTTTTTCATGCGTTGGTATGGCCCTAATAATGCCACCTTAACCATTGGTGGTAATGTTACTGCTGAAGAAGCTATTCCACTCGTGGAAAAATATTTTGGGGTTATTCCACGAGGTCCTGAGGTTGAAAATATGAATCTAGATGCAGTCGAAATCGAAGCCGACCGCTACGTATCCTACGTAGATAATAATATCCGATTCCCGGCACTGCTCGCTACCTATCCCACGGTACCTAGATTTCACCCCGATGAAGCTCCATTAGATTTCTTGGCTCAGATTTTGGGGCAAGGCTAGCTTTGAGTCTAGTTTTATCAATGGACTTTCTTCGGTAAGCGGAAAAGTTTCTCAGTTGGCAGACTATCAAACAATTTCAGGAGATGCCAACTATATTGAAAAAGATCTCGAGCGATATTTGGCGGTTACCAAAGAAGATATTATGCGTGTATTTAACCAGTATATTTATGGTAAACCCGGCGTAATCCTAAGCGTGCTACCCAATGATGGTGGGGCAACCGCGCCTGCAGCGGAAGATAATTTTGTGGCACAACGTACGGGCGAAAACCCCTATCCTACGACCGATTACAGCGGCTTAAGCTATACACGTCCAGAAGGCGATACCTTTGACCGAAGTGTCAAACCCATTCCTGGACCTGCCCCCTTAGTACAAGTACCAGAATATTGGAGAGCTAATTTTGATAACGGGTTGAAGCTAATCGGAACCGAATCCAATGAGATACCGACGATAAATATGCAGATTTATATCAAAGGTGGTCACGAAATGGATGCCTTTGAACCAGAAAAATCTGGTTTAGCCGTTCTCACTGCTTCCTTGATGAATGAGAGCACTCAAAACTATACGAGTGAAGAAATCAGTGAAGAGCTTCGAATGATTGCAAGTTCTATTAATGTTTCCGGTAACCGAAGTGAAACGGTAATAGGGGTGAGTACTCTCTCGAAAAACATCGAGCGAACCATGGAGTTATTAGAAGAAATTCTATTTCGACCCGCATTCACAGAAGCCGATTTTAATCGAATAAAACAACAACAGCTTGAGGGTATTAAAGCTTCTTATCAAAATCCGGCAGCCATAGCTAATCAGGTGTATAGCCGTCTACTCTATGGGGATGAACACATTTATTCTGTTCCAACCTCAGGATTGGAAGAAACAGTAGAGCGAATTGAATTAGAGGACGTTAAGCGTTTTTATGAATCGTACTTCTCACCAGAGATAACCGAGCTTGTAGTAGTTGGAGATTTAAACGAAGAAGAAGCGCTTAAACATGTGTCCTTCTTAAGCGATTGGGCTCCTAAAAATGTAGAGCTTCCTAATTTACCGGAGCCTAAACCTGGCGACTATACCAAAGTATATTTGATGGATAAAGTAGGGGCTCCTCAATCCGAAATCAGAATTGGTTATGTGTCGGACTTAAGCTATGATGCAACGGGTGAATACTTCAAAACCACCCTTATGAACTACAGTTTGGGTGGGGCTTTCAACAGCCGAATTAACCTAAATTTAAGAGAGGACAAGGGCTGGACCTACGGTGCTCGTTCTGGATTTAGTGGAAATGACCGTGGCAGTCAATTCACCGCATCAGCAGGTATCAAAGCCGATGCTACTGATAGCTCAGTGGTCGAATTCATGAAAGAAATCAAAGGATTCCAAGAGAACGGAATTACCGATGAAGAGCTAAGCTTCATGAGAAATTCAATCGGTCAGCGAGATGCTCGTCGATACGAAACTCCGTTCCAAAAAGCGGGATTCCTAGGGAACATTATACGATACGACTTAGATGGATCTTATGTAGATACACAAGCTGATATCATTAAAAATATAAGTCGTGACGAAATTAACGCGCTCGCTCAAAAACATCTTCACACCGATAATATCTACATCCTCGTGGTTGGAGATGGAGCTTCAAATCGAGACAAATTGAAAGCCCTAGGATATGAAGTCGTCGATGTAACAGAAAAAGGAGATATCATTGAGCCGGTAAAAGAGGGCAACTAAACTAGATTCTTCTAAACCTTTGTCAAAAAGCATATTCAGTGGTGAAGATGATCATCGCTGGGTATGCTTTTTTAGTATGCGGGCATTTTCTTGTTGAACAAGTAGCGTAGATAGATAAGCCCAAATTTTCTTTCGAGCTACCGAAGCCGACTGCATCACATCTACTATAGGTTCGGGGTAGTTATTCATATCTCCCATCATTGACCGTTCGAGCGTTGTAATATTCCAAGGTTCATGAATATAAGCCGTTGGTAATGGTGCCAATTCTGGAACCCACTTGATATCCTTCAGTTTGAAAAGCTGCTCAACTTCTTTATCGCGATCCCAAGTTCGCTGGGTTCCACTCTCTTTATAAGAGAACACTTGTTTAATCGTGTAATTGCGTGCAAAAAAGTTGAATACCTTGGCACTCTCGCCGTAACAAATCTTGATTTCCCTTTCATAGGGGGCTAATTGTTTATTTAAATCCAGCAGCGAGTGATAGACAAACTGATGATGCCTGAGAGAACAATCCGGGCCTTTCAATAAGTGCTCATCAAAAATGTACACCACCAAATAATCTAAAGGGGACGCTTCAGCCCGAAAAAATCCCTCATGATCTTGTAATCGTAGATCTCTTTTCAGCCAAATAATATTGAGTGCTTGTTTTTCCATGTATTAATATGGCTACGATTAAAAGAGTGAAATAGAGGCCCTAATCAAGTTGTACCACTTTGCACCAATCTGCATCACTTTCCGATACAAAACCTTGAAAAAATAGAGTCTAATATATCTTCATTCGTTATTTCTCCAGTGATGGCACCTAATTGTTGTAATGCGGCCCGCAGATCAATTGCCAAAAAATCTCCGGTGAGATTATTAGCTAAGCCCATGAGAGCAGAGTCTACATGTTGTAGGGTCTTTTCAAGCGCATCTCGGTGGCGAGAGGAGGTAACCAATAGAGAGGCTCCATCATAATGCGTTTGTTGCAACGCATGTATTTTTATAAGCTCTTTTAGCGAATCTAATCCTTCAGTTGTTTCAGCAGATATTTGTAGATGCTCATAGTATGACCAATCGCTGGAACTAGAGATCGATTGGATTGAGCTATGCTCCGGGTGGGCGTCAACTGTGGATGTTTGCATCCGATCTATTTGCGTGGTCACAAATAACATGGGGGTTTGAGGCGCTGAATCTTGGAGCTCCTTTATTTCTTTCTGCTCGGCTAGAGTAAAGGCCGTACGAACATCTTTCAGATACACGACTACATCCGCTTCTTGTACCGCTTTTTGACTGCGTTTAACCCCCTCAGCTTCTACGAGGTCTTCGGTGTGACGAAGTCCTGCCGTGTCAATTAACCGAAAAAGCAAGCCTCCATAATTCCATTCGGCATCCACGGTATCTCGTGTTGTACCTGCTATATCCGTTACAATCGCCCGCTCTGATCCTATAAGTGCGTTCAATAGAGTGGATTTACCGGCATTGGGTCTACCCACTAATACGGTGCGAATACCATCTTTAATCAACCTACCAGCTTCATAGCTTTGCAGCAAATCCCGTATGGCTATTTGCAGTTCTTCGAGAAGCTTCTGTAGGGCTTCTTTGTTGGCAAATTCCACATCCTCTTCTATAAAATCTAATTCCAATTCAATCATGGCCGTCGCATCTATGATTTGTTGACGAAATTGACGGACATAGGCTCCCAAACTACCTGAGAGTTGTTGGTTGGCAGCTTCCACCGCTTTTAGACTTCTTGCATGTATCAAATCGGCAACGGCTTCTGCCTGTTCTAATCCCAATTTACCATTCAAAAAAGCACGCTGGGTAAATTCCCCGGCTTCTGCTGCTCTTACACCCGTACGAAGTATGGTCTCCAAGACTTTTTGAGTAACCAGGATACCGCCATGGCATGAAATTTCGACGGTTTCTTCCCCCGTATATGATTTTGGTGCTCTAAAAAGGCTAACTAGCACCTCGTCTACTATTCGATCTTCAGAATCTAGAATACGACCAAAGTGAACGGTATGTGAAGATTGATTACGCAAATCAACCCCTTTAAATATCTGATGTACTTTTTCAATAGCGCCTCTTCCAGACACTCGCAGAACAGCAATGCCTCCTTCACCTATGGGGGTTGCAATAGCAGCTATGGGTTCTTTTTCACTGATAGACAACGCGAATTAAAATTTATGATTGATTCAGCTTTTTCAAGTTGTGGAATTTTGAGGCTACAAACAATCCACAGAATTTAGTACAATGTGAAAGATACAAAGGTTCCAAACCAATAGTAGCCAGCCGATACATCAATGCCTATGGATTCATTCATTCTTGCCCTAGATCAGGGTACAACAAGCTCACGTGCCATTCTATTCGATAAAAATGGAAAGACGGTGGCTAAGGCGCAAAAAGAATTCAACCAGATATTCCCTCAATCTGGCTGGGTAGAACATAACCCTGATGAAATTTGGTCTTCACAAATAAGTGTGGCTACCGAGGTGTTAAATAAAGCGCATATTAAAGCTCATCAAATTTCGGCCATTGGTATTACCAATCAAAGAGAAACAACCGTCGTATGGGATAAGCGAACCGGCCGTGCAATTTACAATGCCATTGTTTGGCAAGATCGTCGGACTACAGAGCGATGTAATTCCTTGAAAGAGCAGTGGAGTAATCGGATTCAACATTCCACCGGTTTAGTGATTGACTCCTATTTTTCGGCGAGTAAAATAGAGTGGATTTTGAATCATGTTGAAGGTGCTCGCTCTCTAGCTGAGGAAGGGCATTTGGCCTTTGGTACCATCGATAGCTGGTTAATTTGGAAGCTTAGTAACGGAAAAGCTCATGTTACGGATCCAACCAATGCCAGTCGAACTATGCTCTATGATATAACGAAAGAGTCTTGGGACGAGGACTTATTAAACCTTTTTGGGGTTCCTTCTGCCATGCTTCCTGATGTAAAAGAATCTTGTGATACCTTCGGTGTCTGTGATGCTGAGTATTTGGGGCATGAGATTCCCATTACGGGCGTAGCAGGTGATCAACAAGCCGCTCTCTTTGGACAGATGTGCACCAAAGCAGGAATGGTTAAAAACACCTATGGTACAGGTTGCTTCATGCTCATGAATATTGGCAGTGAGTTTGTTCCCTCTAGGAACAAACTTCTTACCACTATCGCATGGAAAATCAATGGTAAGATTAATTACGCTTTAGAAGGTAGTGTATTCATCGCTGGCGCGGTTGTACAGTGGCTACGAGACGGGCTCGAATTTGTTCGGAACTCCGCCGACATCGAGGCATTGGCTCTTAGCGTTGAACATACCGATGGCGTATATGTGGTCCCTGCTTTTACAGGCTTAGGAGCCCCTTACTGGTCACAAGAAGCTAGAGGTACCATTGTTGGCCTTTCCAGAGGAACTCATAAAGGTCATATTGCGAGAGCCTCTTTGGAATCTATGGCTTATCAAACCTATGATGTTCTCAAAGCTATGGAAGCCGATTCAGGGGTTGAAATTCGGGAGCTTAGAGTGGATGGTGGAGCCACCGCGAATAACCTGCTCATGCAATTTCAATCCGATATTCTAGGAGCCGATGTGGTTTGTCCTCATCAACTTGAAACCACCGCCTTAGGAGCCGCTTATCTGGCCGGTTTACACGTTGGTTATTGGGATAGTATTCAGGAGATTGAAGCTATTTGGGGCAAAGATCGCAACTTCAACCCGAATAAAACTACTCAGGAACGGAAGGTACTCATTGAAGGCTGGCAGAGAGCTGTGTACAGTACTCAAGCATGGGCCTCATATACAAATAACTCGTAATAAGGAATCTACTATGAATGCTGCAGTTGCCGAATTTTTAGGAACCTTTTTACTCATTTTATTGGGTAATGGTGTGGTCGCTAATGTCCTCTTAAATAAAACCAAAGGATTTGATTCCGGTTGGTTGGTCATTACCACGGGCTGGGGATTGGCCGTATTCACGGGAGTGGTTGTGGCTGGCCCATACAGTGGTGCGCACTTAAATCCTGCCGTAACTTTGGGGCTTGCGATCGCTCAAGAATTTGCTTGGCAGGACGTACCCAGTTTTATGATTGCGCAATTAGCGGGTGCTTTTTTAGGCGCCACTATGGTTTGGATTTTGTATATGGATCACTATAAAGCAACTGACGATTCATCCAAAGTTTTGGCTACTTTTAGCACCTCACCCGCTATTAACAACCCTCGTAACAACGTGATTTCCGAGATTATAGGAACCTTCGTATTGGTTTTGGTGGTCTTCTACATCAGTGGAGCAGAATTACTTGGTACAAGCACTACGCCCATTGGACTGGGTTCTGTAGGTGCCTTACCTGTAGCATTTTTGGTATGGTGTATTGGACTGGGATTGGGTGGGCCAACAGGCTATGCCATTAACCCTGCTAGAGATTTAGGGCCCCGTTTAGCCCATTGGGTGCTCCCCATATCAACAAAAGGTACTAGTGACTGGTCCTACGCATGGGTTCCAGTAATAGGGCCACTGTGCGGGGGTGCACTAGCGGCCCTATTGTACATAATTTTGTAAGCGTTTGACACGCGACTATCTCGCATTGAACGATACGTTGAAGCCGTATTAATCAATATTGCCCATAAGTTTTTTAACCGATGGTGCAGCTAACATAGCTAGAATACCGCCACCACCTATGATCAATGCCACGGTTTGAAAGAGACTTGCAGGGGCTAAGTTTTCTAGCTGACCCGCCACTAATCCAGCGATTAAGTTTCCAAGTGCAGCGGCAACAAACCAAATACCCATCATCTGACTTACTCTGCTTTTAGGGGCTAGTTTCGTCATAGAGGAGAGGCCCACTGGTGACAAACAAAGCTCACCAACCGTATGCAAGAAGTACATGACGATCAACCAAGCGGGTGATACCAAATTAGTACTTGAAGCATTTGCCGATCCCCAAGCAACCACAAAGAACCCAGCAGATAAACCCAACAGACCCAGTGCAAATTTCATCGGAATGGATGGGTTGGCATTTCTACTGGCTAACCAAGTCCACAAAAATCCAAAAATAGGGGCAAAAATTACGATAAACGATGGGTTGATTAATTGAAGAGTACTTGCTGGTATTTCCCAACCTTTTCCTACCTGGCTAAGCATCCAATACACCAATGCCACAAGACCAATACTGGTTCCAAGTACAGCTATTTTTGCCACCGACCAAATATCGTCACGTTTCCAGGTTTTTAAACTGTAATATCCCAATGGAATAGCCA
>RFPJ01000027.1 GCA_009926145.1 Bacteroidota bacterium | reverse complement strand
AATTAGAGAAGAAATACAACCCACGTTCTGGACGGAAGTTATTAGATGGAGTGTAAGCAAAATCTGACCATAAACGATCATCCACTTCTGCAACATCAACGATTCTAGCCGAATCAGGAGCTGGGAAATTAGCACCATCATTGCTCCAAGAAGCGTAGCTATCATCCATCATATTAATAAGACGCATATCCACACGTCCCCAACCTGGATAGGTTAAGTAAATTAGATGCTCATTGTACCAGAAACCTGTTTCCCAAGCATCTGCAAACACATTGAAATCTGAATCAATAGCATTGGCTACATGGCTTTGTACAGCAGCCCAATTAACAGCATCTCGTTCAGCTTTGGTTCTGGCAACATTAGCCATAAAACGAGCCGCAAATGCATGCGCTAACTGAGCAAACTGGTCGCTGCTAAGTCCACCAGGAGTGTTGATAACAGCCTCTGATATAGTAAAGTCATTAGCTTTAGCAATGGTAGCTGCTTCTACTAACTTAGATACCGCATGATCCATTATCTCACCATATGGTTTTAATGGTGGATTCACTAAATCAGCTTCTGAGGTGTTTTCATCAACGATATATCCTTGATCAAACGTAAGGGCTATATATCCTGTAGAAACACCTTGCATAAATTTGGTGAATGCTTCCACTCTTTTAGCGTCTCCACCAAAATCAACTCCACCAGCCATAGCTGTTAGTACATCTGTTGCAGAGGAATTGATTGAATACATTCTGCTGAATGTATAGTTGGTTACACCGGAATAAGAGAAGTTAGGAGCATTATCCCAAGCTGGTCTTGGCTCAGTACCAAAAAGACGCATAGCTTGGTTACCCCAAGAACAAGTAGCCGCATCTGCTAAAACAGCAGTGCCCATACCAATAGCACTATAAGAGTGGATTGAATTGTACCAGCTCTTAAATAAACCATCGGCCAAAGTAACCAAATCAGAGGAAGATGCAAGTGCACGATCCGTATCTGGTTGGTTTAAGTTCTCTACTGTTAAGTCAGCACAGCTATATAAGCTGATCGCTACAACACTAACAAGTACGAGTAATTTATTTTTAATCGTATTCATGATGAATATAGTTATGAATTAAAATTTAAATGAAACTGAGAATGCATAGTTTCTGAAGTTTGGATACGCACCCGTAGAATCGAATGGATTACGGATAGATCCTACTTCTGGATCGTAACCAGAATAGTCGGTAAATGTTAACAAGTTACGTCCAATGGCTGATAGAGTAATGCTCTCAATACCATCACCCAACAGATTTAGGTTCTCAGGATTAATGGTATAGCTTAGAGAAACTTCTCTCAACTTAACATAACTTCCGTCTTCAACCCAATATGAGTTGTTTGTGTTAACATCATAAAAGCCTTGATAGTAGCCAAATGCCTTTTTCTCAGCTTCTGGTTTACCTGTTTGATCCATGATACCGTTACGGCTATCACGAGTCAACCATTGGCTCTTACGGTTATATACATCACCACCAGACTTAATGTCTACCAATACATAAGCAGAAAGTCCTTTGTAGCTAACAGTGTTAGAAATACCAGCCGTCCAATCAGGTCGACCATTACCGATTTCCACAAAGGCGAAATCGCCATTGGCGTCACGTAATTTGATTGGTTTTTCAGTAGGTGTTCCCTCAGTACCAGCTTCAATTACAAAACCATCACTATTCACTGCATAGTTAGCGATATCGTCACCTTCAGCTAATTGCGCAGACATTTGGTCAAGACTAGTCACCCAAGTGTATCCATAGATAGCACCATAGGTTTCGCCTTCTCGGATGTAGAACAATCCATCAGGACCTGATTGGAAAGGAGGAGGATCTAACTCAGTTATAGTCTGGCTAGACTTTGCCCAAGTCACTCCAACATCCCAAGTCATGTCTTGGTTACGGATTAGGTTTGCTTGTAGATTAAACTCGAAAGACTCTCCTTCTAGGGTACCAGCGTTCTGATATTGGTTAGAATAACCGGTTACAGGTAAAAGAGGTACATTCAAGAACTGATCAGTAGTAACTGACTTAGCGTAAATTAACTCAAAATTGTATTTACTCATTACAGTACCATTGATCGCAAATTCGGTCTCTTTGGTTTGAGATGGTTTTAGATCACGGTTACCTAGCTGAGTTTTGGATGCATTACCCGCAGATAACGCAAATGTTTCATACTGCCATGCGAATGCTGGACGAATACCTGCCGTACCTTGTGCTACACGAACTTTCAATTCATCGAACATCTCTAGATCGATGTCTTCAGTTATACGATAAGCTGCAGACACACGATAGTAGTTATTCCATCTTGAGTCAGGACCAAAGAGAGAAGAACCATCACGACGAATCATAGCATCAAATAAGTACTTATCGTCGTAATCGAAAGAAGCGATGGCGAAATAATTTTCAGCATTGATGTCGGCTTGGTAGTTATCAGCAGAGATGTTCGCTGGATCAATCGCGTCGAATCCTGGAACCCCTTGTACTTTGAAGTCGAAACCATAGGCGTCGAACCATTCAGTGTGGTAATCCTCAAGTAAGTAACTCAAAGTTAATTTCGCATATAGTTTTCCAAATTGCTGACGAGTAGTGAGGTAGGTTTGTAGAGTCTGAGAGTACTCTTCAATAGAATACTGATACAAACTACCTTGTGAATACTCTATACCTAGTGGTGAACCACCACCTAAAATCCACTGAGTGTATGGATATAGCGAAGTGTAACGCTCGTTATTGCTCTCGAGAGAGTAGGAAGCTTTTGCTTCTAACCAATCGGTTAATTGAGCAGTAGCGGTATAGTTACCTAAGTAACGCTGCTTATAAGTGTTACGATCGTTAATCCAAGTACCGTACAACGGGTTGGTTTCATTACTCCAGTGGTTGTGACGCACATAGTATGGCTGACCATCTGGGTTATCCATGAACAGATTGTTATCAGGCTCTGCAAGAACGATATCGAAGAAAATACCACCACCAGTACCTGGAGTATTAGAGGTAGTTCTTACGAATAAGTTAGAAGTAGAAACTTTTAACCAATCATTCACTGTCCAGTCAGAGTTGATACGGAAGTTACGTCTGTTGTAACCATCAGTATTTGGAATAATACCTTCCTGAACGTTGTTCTCGAAACTAGTAAAAAGGTTAATGTTGCTAACTCGAGTAGCTAGAGCAACATAATTGGTCATGTTAGAACCTCTCTGGAAGAAATCTTTTTGAAGATCTCGAGTAACTCCAAAAGGATTGTCCATATAATTATCGGCAGAAATGGCACGAGAACCGATTACATTCGGGTCAAAACCACCTTCATAACCTGCAGGATAAGTTACACCAGCAAATTTGGTATAAGTGCCTTTAGCAGACTCCCAATCATCGGCAAGGTCAAAATAGTGAGCTTCAGCAAGATCGATGTAGCTTTCTAGCTCTTGGAATCCTACCTCATTACGTACAGTAACACTTACGTCACCATCCTGAAGAAGAGATCCACGCTTAGTGGTGATTACAACTACCCCGTTACCGGCACGAGAACCGTATAATGAGGATGCTGCCGCACCTTTTACTACTTCAATACTTTCCAAGTCATCAGTGTTGATATCACCAAGACTACCTTCAAGGATTACACCATCAATAATAATTAATGGGTTAGATCCAACGCCTAAGTTGTTATCAGAACGGACTTGGATATCGGCTTGACCACCGGGAGTACCACTAGTTTGACGGATCTGAACACCAGAAACCTTACCAGATAGTGAGCTCGCAACGGAAGTAGCAGGCACTTTACTCAATTGAGCAGCGTCTACTTTGGCTACCGAAATAGTTAATTTTTTTCGTGGGGTATTGTCAGCAACACCAGATACAATGATTTCGTCAAGCAAACCGACGTCAATTGCCATTTCAAAATCTTGTACGTTGTCTCCTGCTGAGATAGTAATAGACTGTGAAATTGTACTGTATCCAATGTAGGTAACTTCCACGGTATACGTGCCTGGAGTGATGTTAGAGATGGTGTAGTTACCATCAGCATCAGTCGATGCACCTTTCATGGATTCTACAAGTACGACGTTCACAGCTGGAAGGGTTTCGCCCGTCTCAGCACTCGTGACTGTACCTGTTAAAGTACCGCTTTGAGCGAATGCTAACGTACTGAATACGTAAACGCTCATCGCTAGTGAGAGTAGCTTCTTAAACATAGATGACCTCTATATTAATTTGTTATTAGAATTGAACCGTAAATAAAGCCATTTAGTAATAAATAGGCAATAGTTACTTTAAAATAGCAATACAAAAATAAATAAGGAAATTTCCTTTAAAGATTATCTCTTAAAATTGACCCACTTAACCATTTTTGTACCTGCTGATACTGTATACTAAAGTACTGCTGATTTCTTACAAGTTGATAATTTTCAAAGGGATAGAACTTATTTTTAATCCTTGGAGCCACAAAAATAAAATTTGTCTCAAAATCATAAAGATTGTGAGAATAGGCCCATTTTTCTTCTCCTAAGCTCCTCTGAACGTACCACGGAGGCCCAAAAAGCACATACATCATGCCCATATCGGTCTTCCATCCTTCTTTATAATTAGAAAACTGCTTATTTGCCTCTTCAACCCGTTCATAAAATAATTCTATTACCTGAAGCGCCTTAGCCGTATTCTTAATATTTGAGAGCCAAAAGCGGTCTACGGCATATTTTTGAGCCTTAGGATCGCTAATGGCCATAAGCTCCGCATGTTCATCTTCACGCATAATATAGATAAGAGGAGCCGCCAATTCGCGAGGGGTCCGCAACGAAGGATAGTGTGGGCTCTTAATACTGAAATCTCGAGCTTTAAAAACTTCCTCGCCTGCCGCTTGAGTACGAACCTCAAACCGATAGTTCCCTCTTTTTAGATTTTCAAAGAATAATTCAATTGTGACCGTACCCGCATCGGTTAAAATACGCTTTGAAGTATTAATTACTTCATACTCTCCATAGTCTATTCCTTTATAAGGTAAACTGGCAGGGGTATAATCGGGCCAACTCATCGGGCGAGCATGCATGGTGTCTGATTCAAACTTTATAAGCCGAGTATCAATGGTTTGTGGTTCATTTACCCGATTATTGGTTACCTGAAAAACTAAGCGAACGGAATCACTTGTTTCAGATAAGTTATAAGTGGTTACCGGCTCGAAGATTGGGCTCTCCGCTTCATCCTTTGCAAATACTTGGATGTTGGTTAGGTAACTTCTGGACTCTGAAGGATTTGGTATCTCGATTTCAAGCCGACGGAAACTCTCTCGTTCATTGGAAGCATCCCTCAAGATGACTCGTACATTGTATGATCCAGGTGGAACAGGAATCCGCTTAAATATTTGATATGAGTCTTGACTATTCACAACATAGGAACTCGAATCTGAGATGATGTAGGTAGAATTGGTGGTACCTAAAATTCTATCGGGTTGAAATTGATCTGACACTTGAACATCCATTTCAATCTCAGAGCTAAACAAACCATCAATATTTTTAAAGACCAAACTAGCATATACCACTTCCGCTGTTAGCTCAATAAAAGAGCTATCAGTATCCACATCTACGAAGCCCGCCCCTACTACCCTAAGTTCTGGATAGCCGGGTTGATAATCATAGTCCCCCGCTCGGTCCACCTCAGCTATATATGCGTTGTTGCATGAAAGGATTGAACTAACAAGAACTACAGAAATGACCAGACTCTGAAAAGTAAATGGCATAATGGTGATGAATTTAACACTCCATAATACGAGCTTATGAATGGACCCTATATATAGTAGTAAAAAAAAGATGAAAAGGTTGCAAATGCTTACAAACAATTAAATTATCTTTAACTTAGAATCTTATCTTACGAAGATTGCTAGAATATCATCAAATACATATGCGCATATGATCACTCCTCAAAGAAAAACAAAAATTGTTTGCACTATTGGCCCGAGCTGCTACACCCAAGAAGGGATTAATAACTTGTTGTTACACGGGATGAATGTAGCCCGAATAAATTTTTCGCATGGCGCCTACGAAATTCATGAGCGCAGTATTGGTTTTATCCGAAAAGCAGCCCGAGAATATAATTATAGCATACCTGTGCTTGCCGATCTTCAAGGGCCCAAAATTCGAGTGGGGCAAATGAAAGATGGAGGGCAACTTGTTGAACAAGGACAAATCATCACTTTAACCTCTGAAAAGGTAGAGGGTACTTCTGTATTAATCCCCATAGATTATGATATGTTACCCCAGGAGGCTGAAGTTGGCAATACCATCCTACTAGATGATGGCCTACTGGAGTTTAAAGTAGTGGAATGCCTAGAAAATACATTAAAGGTAAAAGTTATCGTCGGTGGTGAATTAAAATCCAGAAAAGGTGTGAACTTACCGAATGTGAAGATTTCTATACCTGCGCTCACCGAAAAAGATATTAAAGACTTGGAATTTGCCGTTTCCATGGATGCTGATTTTATTGCCCTTTCTTTTGTTCGCAATCCCAATGATGTAATTGACCTTAAAAAGCGGCTGCTCGAGTTGGGATCAGAAGCTGGGGTGATTGCAAAGATTGAAAAACCTGAAGCAGTGGATTGTATTGATGACATTATAAAGGAAGCAGATGGCATAATGGTAGCAAGAGGTGACTTAGGTATTGAAATACCTGCGGAAGAAGTCCCCTTCATTCAGAAAACCATCATTGAAAAATGTCGTGCGGTTGGAAAGCCAGTCATTACTGCTACACAAATGTTGGATTCTATGATTCACAATCCAAGACCAACACGTGCCGAAACTTCTGATGTGGCCAATGCAGTACTCGATGGAACGGATGCGGTAATGCTTTCGGGAGAAACAGCGGCAGGTAAATACCCAATGGAAGCCGTTAATGTCATGGATCGCATCTGCCGAAAAATTGAAGAACGTAGAATTCAGCTATATAACTCAATGGAGTATAAAAAGCCCGAACAGAAAGACAAACAAATTATCGAATCACTGGCCCATACCTGCGTATTATTATCTGAAAAAGCTGAAAGTGCACTCATTAGTACGATTACCCATTCTGGAAATACGGCGAGAAGAATTGCAAAATACCGCCCAAAAGTTCCGATTTTTGCTTTTACAGAGTCTCAAAAAGTGAGAAGACAACTGAATCTGGTTTGGGGCGTTCGATCCATTCGTCTTAGAGAGCTCTTCGACACTGATAAGAGTGTTAAAATCATGGAAGATTACCTCAAAGACAATGGTCAAGTGAAGGTCGGAGACCGGGTTGTCATAGCTACTGGTATGCCAACTTCTCAAAGAGGCAGAACCAATATGGTTAAAATTAGCATCATCGAATAAAATACCTGCACTATGCGATTATGGTCTGGAAGCTTACTGTTCAGTGTGATACTGTTAGGATGTTCTGGGCAATTTTCAAGCCGATTGGTCAATTTTAATGCCTATTACAACACCTTTTATAATGCCCAACTAAATTATAGTCAGGGATACACTAAAAGTATTGAACAGACCAGGCGTTACAACGTTCTTCAACCTATACGGGTATATGAAACCCCGATGGGCGCAGGAATGCAGGAGTTTCAGAGCGCTATCGATAAAGGGGCTGATATTCTGAGGAAGCACAAAGAAAGCAAGTGGGTCGACAATGCACTAGAGCTTATTGGAAAATCCTATTTTTTCAGGACTGAATACTTTTCTGCAGATCAAAAATTTGATGAGTTACTACTTACCACCTCCGATCCAGAATTACTTCAAAAAGCCGTTTTCTGGAAAGGACGCGTCTTTATGGAGCTGGAGCTATTTACTCAAGGAGTACAGTATCTTGAGGAACAACGAAGCCTATTCGATGACCAATGGATTGGCGACATTGGGCATCAAATCAATGTAATCTTAGCCGAACTCTACATAGCACGAGAAAACTACGAAGCAGCCATCTCGCTATTGAGTACATCTGCTTCCCAACTTCCAGGTAGAGCGTTAAAAGAACGGGCCTTTTTTCTGTTGGGACAGCTAAATGACTTCCAAGGATACACCGAAGCTGCTTTTGAAGCCTACGATGCCGTGGCTGATTACTATTTCAACTATGATCTTCAGTTCGAGGCACAAAAGAAGAAAGCAGACGTAGCTCGACAATTGGGAAGAACTGATGAGGCGTACGAGGTATTTTATTCGATGATTCGGGACGATAAAAACACCGAATTTGTAGCCGAATTACAATGGGAGCTGGGGATGACGGAGATTCAGCGAAACCGTCCAGAAGAAGCAGAACGCATATTTTTGTCGCTTCTAAGAGATGTACAATATCCGCCAGAACCACGCACAAAGGCCCTCACCTATTATGGCTTGGCAGAGATCTATCGTTTCAACCAGAATAATTACACCCTTGCTGCCGCCTATTATGATTCTTCTTCGAGAATTAATGTGCCGGAGGAGAGTTTACCCGAGTATTATAATGCCGATGAGCTATCGGTCTCTTTCGGAGAATATGCCCGCCTTCAGGAAGCTATTCAACGCGAAGACAGCCTCTTGTATTTAGGAAAGCTTTCACCCGCCGAATTCGACTCTGTAATTCAAGTGATTCAGGCGCAGAGAGAAGCCGAACAACAACGTCTAGAGCAAGAGAGACAGGATCAACAAAACACCCTAGTCACGATTGATCGTCAAGGTGGTAATCAAACCACTGCTTCCAATAACGGTTTTTTAAATGAACTCAACGCCCAGGTAATGGCCGATGCACAGCAACAATTCAATGCGCTTTGGATGGGCCGAGCACTGACCGATTACTGGCGTTTTGAATCACTAGCTCGTCGAGTTATTACCGAGGATAGCAGCGAAACTGTTCAAGAGGTCAACACAACGGTCGATCGTAAACAACAAAATACCTATTCCATAGACATTAGTGATGTCCCCTTCTCTGAGGCCGATCAAGATTCGGCCTACGAGCGACTCTCGGAATACTACTATGGGCTAGGTAACTTATTTTTCTTAAACCTCAACAATACCGACAGCGCCGAATACTATTTCACTCGTGTTTGGACGGAACGCCCTCAAAGTAAGGTGGCTGCGGTATCCTTGTACTCTTTGGCCGAAATTGCCTTTACTGAAAATGACTTAAACCGTGCAAAAGGCTTTGCAGAGACCATTATAGCCAATTTCCCCAACAGTATTTATGCGCGTCGTACCGCCGATCGATTTGAACTTAGCCTAGAACAAGCAAGTGAGGAAAAAAATCCCGAAATAGAAATCTTTAGAGCATTGATTGCACAATTAAAGGATTCTGAAATTGCAATTCAAGATTCTGTTATGAAATGGGGGCAGCGAGCGCTAAATGAAGTACTAGGAGAGCAAGCTTACCGATTGGCCTTTGAAGCATACCTACATCAAACCACGGCAGATAGTGCTTATAAGTCGCGCCTCATGAACTGGATGACCCTTCAAAGCGAATGGGAACAGGAGCAGTCGAACTTCAATATTCGAAAAGACAGCATTCGAGCGGTTCTAAACGATACTCTACTAGATCCAGAAATAGAAGACCAACTGCAGGCTTCTTTGGATTCTACCCTCTCCGAACCCATTTGGTTCGACAGTTTTCCGTATACCGGGGATGAATGGGATCGCGCTAGAGTGTACCTTGCGAGTTATGACACGAGTTTTTCGAGAAATATTCAGGCTCCTTATCTACAAAAATTAGCTTTAGAACTTAGACTTCCAGAAAACCCCTACATTATTGTAGCAGATACTACTGCTTCGGATTCAACCAATCTTTTCACTGCAAATCTAATGGATAGCACCCTACTAAATGATAGTTTGCGTGCTAAAACCCCGGAGGCTTTTGCGGATAGCATTGCGAATCTAAACAAGCTTGAAAATACCACAATGCAGGGATATACCAACTGCTCCGACATTGGTATAACCCCTGAATTCAGGGGCGGTATGGTCGCTTTCTTATCTCGCATACCCTTTCCAAGTAGCATTGTCATCACCCCTGTCACCTATCGTTTTTATATCAATGAACGGGGTATTATTGATGATTTTGAAGCCTTAGATGAAGAGGTCAATCCAGAACTATTGGAAGCTATTGAAGCCACAATATCCCAGGAAACTTCGTTTGAACCGAGTCTTCAAGATGGACGATCCATTCGGCTGGTTTGCGACATTACCATTGATCCTGCTGAGCTATAGTAGCCCTTCAGAAAAGTTTTAGGAACCAAGCATTTGAGAAACTAAGCCAGGTCCCTGGTAAATAAGACCGGTATACACTTGGACCAAGCTAGCTCCTGCTTCTAGCCGAGCAAGGTATTCCTCTCGGGTCGAAATGCCCCCCACCGAAATAATCGGTTTTGCCCCCTTCAAAGCCTCTGATATCCAAGTTGTCATGGCTAGACTTCGGCTCGCAATCGCATAGCCACTAAGCCCCCCTCTTCCTATCTTAAGAAGGGTTTTTTCTGGGGTCTGCAAACCCTCACGATGATTTGAAGTATTGGTCGCCACATAACCATCAATACCTAAATTCTCACAAATATCGAGTAGAATCATAAGCTGTTCACGCGAGGTATCCACAGAAAACTTAACCGTAGTGGGTACATACGCAAAGGTAGATGGTTCAGGAATCGATTTTTTTCGGGTTGAAGGAACCCCTACCGAAGTTGCCGAAGATTTAATCGCCTGCAACAGCTCTTTTAAAGCAACGGGGTCCTCAAAGGTTTTGCCCTCTCCGGTATTAGGACATGAGATGTTGATGGTAATATAATCGGCTACCGTCTGGGCCCGTAAATAAGAATACATATAGTCCTGAATGGCTAGATCACCATGTATGGTAGCATCATTGGTTTTGGCGATATTGATACCCAGCGGGATATCTAAATTTTGCTGTGAAAGCCGATCTATAATGGTATCCGTGCCCTCATTATTCAAACCCATTCTGTTGATGAGGGAGCGGTCGTGGGGTAATCGAAATGCTCGGGGTTTAGGATTTCCCATCGATGCTTTTGCAGTAATACTACCAACCTCCACGAAACCAAAACCAAGCGCTTGCATTGCCAGTGGTGTTGTCCCGTTTTTATCAAAACCAGCAGCTAACCCAATCCTATTTTTAAAATCTAAGCCCCAAAGCTGTACTGAGTCACTCGTATGATTGATATTGGATGCATAGATTCCTCGAGTAAGTGACTGTAAAAAGGTGGATTGATGGGTTTTTTCGGCAAGTGAAAGAGCCAAATGGTGCGCCTTTTCAGCATCCATCTGAAAAAGTAACGGTCGAATTAATTGGGTATAAAAACTCACGAATGCTTGGTTTGCTACGTTATGACCTTTATTGGTACTTGGTGTTTTAAAAGGGTATTAGCAACTTTATCAATTTCGAAATAAGGTAAAGAAAAGCCGTTCAAAAAAACGATTAATCCTGTATTTTTGTCTAATTAAGCATAAGCTATTTCATAAATATTACCTTTACTAAAATTACCCTTACTAACTAAACTAGGGGATTAACGATCACAAATCTTGTCCATCGAACAATTTATTCCAGCTCTCTCAAGTTTAGGACCGTTGGTCTTTCTTGAATCTCAATCGAATTCTCATCGGGAGAGTCATCATCATTTTATAGCGGGAAAACCCAAAGGAGAAATTAAGCTTTTTGGTGAGTGCTGTTGGGTTACTGGTAGTTTGTATGATCTTTTGAGTAAGAGTTTTCCGAATATCCAGTGGTCCCGTGACGATTCAGGCCTGTGGCAGGTAACAAAATTAGAGAATCCTTCTATGATTTGGGCTCTTTTAGATGCCGTTCAAGATCAACGATGGTTGTTTGGTTACTTGGGATATGACCTGAAAAATGCGGTTGAACAATTAGAGAGCTCGCATACGGCTCTGAACCATGCTCCAGATCTATGGTTTATGGAGCCTGAAATCCTAATTAAGTTAGACCGTGATTCAGATTCCCATCCATCGAATCCATCTGTATACGAAAAAGACTCCGTAACATGGATCCTTGGCGATGAATCCATGCTCCCATCAGCAATGGCAAACAGTGAACATGAGAGGGATCATGGAGGAGCCTCCTTTCGGTTCAACCCGAAAAAAATATCCAATAAAAGTGAATACCTAGAAAAAGTGAGGCGTATTCAAAACGATATTCATGAGGGATCCTATTATGAAATGAATCTTTCACATGCCTTGCATTTTGGTTTTGAGGGATCTGCTTGGAAGCTCTATAAAGCAATGAAAGAGCAAGGTCCTGTACCCTTTGGCGCCTACATAGAACTGTTGGATTCCCATGGACAGGAGTTACATGTATGTTGTGCTAGTCCTGAGCGCTATTTAGCCAAGCGAGGTACTAGCATTTGGTCTGAGCCTATAAAAGGAACCGTAGGGCGAGATCAAAGTAGTGTAGAAGGCATTCCTAAATGGATTCAAAATGAGCTTTTAAGTGAGAAAAATAAAGCGGAACATCTAATGATCGTGGACTTGGTTCGCAATGATCTTCATCGAGTCGCTAAAAGCGGTAGCGTGAGGGTGGATCCGTTATTTGAAATACAGAGATTTGAGACGGTTTATCAACTCGTGAGTAAGGTGATTGCAGAGATACGTCCAGAGGTTTCTCCGGTTGAAATTATTCGAAATAGCTTTCCTATGGGTTCTATGACTGGGGCGCCTAAAATTGCTGCTATGAAGGCTATTGAGACGTATGAAGATTACAAACGAGGCATATACTCTGGAGCTATTGGATATTTTAGCCCGTCGGGTAATTTTGATTTCAATGTGGTCATACGTACAGCCCTAATTCAAGGCCAACAGATGGTGTATCCGGTGGGAGGAGCTATTACGAGTGACTCGAATCCCGAAGCAGAATGGGAAGAAACGCTTGTAAAAGCAGAGGCTTTATATCGCGCCTTGAAGGCTATGCCATAGCGTTAGGAAGTACCGATTCGTATACGTCATGAGCGTGATCTACCGCTAATTCACCTGAACCTTTGAACTGAAGGCTGGTTCCCCCTACCACACCTAACTCAACGACTGGAACATCGTGAGTATTACAGTGCGATAATAGCGTTTCTTTCTGATCGGCCGTGCAAGTTACAACAATACCTGACTGAGCTTCTGAAAACCAAAGCTCAATAGTATCACCTTTGAGTACTGAGAGATCTACTTGAGCACCTTTTTTACCAAAAATAGCCATTTCTGCCAAACAGGTTGCTAATCCTCCGTCTGAAACATCGTGGGCGGCGGTAACCAATCCACCTTGAATGGCTTCCAGAACGGTCTGTTGAACGCGTAACTCAACATCTAAATCGAGTTCAGGCGCGTCCCCGGTGGTTAGCCCAT
>RFPJ01000026.1 GCA_009926145.1 Bacteroidota bacterium | reverse complement strand
TGAACGCTTAATTCGACAGGGGTATTCCAATTATAACGATAACGATCTTCTCCAATACTATGTCTTGGGGTGATACGATACGAACTACCATCCGATAAATTTCTTCTCATGTAGTTACCATATTGAAATCCCACATACACAATATCACTGTTTTCGGGGTGAGGATTCACATGCATCCCATCACCTCCAAATAATCGTGTCCAAGGCCGTTCTCTATTGGGCGTAGAACGGGAAGAACCTCTCCATGTACCATTATCTTGTAGCCCTCCATAGATATTGTATGGAGTATCCATATCGACATTTACCGTGTAAAACTGTCCTACTGGCGCTACGTTGTGATGAATAAAGTTTTGCCCGCCGTCCTTACTTTCATATAGCCCACCATCATTACCTAGTAGCAGATGCTGACCATCTTTTGGATTAATCCATAAAGCTTGATGATCGACGTGAATACCCTGATTTTCTGCTATAGGAGTCCAATTTCGACCCGCATCGGTTGACTTTAGTATAGGCACACCCATGATGTATAAGGTATTGGCGTCGGATGGGTCAACTCGTATTTCACCGAAGTAATATCCATAGGTGAAATACACATTATCTAATGCAATCTCATGTGTTTTTTCCCAACTATTTCCGTTGTCATCTGATTTGTATACTTCAGCCCCAATTATTTCAGTATCAAATAATTCGGCATTTGCATCACCTAAATAATTTGCAATCGCCTCTGGCTCGTATTCACCTTTTTCAACCGACTTTTTTACCGACTCTGCGGTGTACTTACTATCAAATCCATTGCTTCTTAAGAACCGATTTAATTCATTGTCGCTTAACTCCAGGAGTGTTTTACTGCTCATATTTCGAAAGGAGTCAGCCGTTAATCCATCGACTTCATTTGCTGAAGATTCTACTTTTCTAACATCTTGATTGTCGATTAATGCATAAAGTCTGTCTGGATTATCTTGACTTATGGTAAGTCCTATTCGTCCAAGAGTCGCTCCCTTTGGCAAACCATTATTTGAAGCCTCCCAAGTCGTACCCCCATCTTTTGATACATAGACTCCTGATCCTTCTCCCGATTCAACAAAATTCCAAGCTTCTCTGGAACGCTCCCAGGCAGCTGCCCACAAATAGTCAGAATCACCTGGCTTCATAATTAAATCGATGATTCCTGTATTATCGTTGATGTACAGTGTTTTTGCCCAGGTTTTACCACCATCGGTAGTTTTATAAACCCCACGCTCTTCATTTTTAGAGTATAGAGCTCCCATACTCGCGACCCACACGATGTCTGGATTTTCAGGGTGAATTAGTATGCGGCCAATATGTTGAGTATTTCTTAGTCCCATGTATTGCCAAGTGTTGCCAGCATCTTCTGATTTATAAACTCCTGTACCTGCATAGGTACTTCGGCTTGAATTATTCTCTCCCGTTCCCACCCATAGTATGTTGGGATTAGAGGGGGCTATGGCAATGTCGCCTATACCTAATGCTCCACCCTTATTATCAAAAATAGGGCTCATAGTTGCGCCTCCATTGGTGGTTTTAAACACACCAGCCGAACCAAAACCTACATAGTAAATGCGCGCTGTATCGGGATGAACTGCTATATCTGATACTCTACCACTCATGGTAACTGGGCCTACATTACGTACAGGGTATCCATGTAATGGACTCAGTTCTCTATGCTGGTTTCTGTTTTCGATACTCTTTTCAAGTTCTTGTACCGTGGTAGCTTTTGGTTTTTGTAGTTGGGCTTGAACTAAATCTGTAATTAAAAAAGAAAGTAACGCTGATAATAAAATGGATAAACGCATAATCGGTAAGGTTAAGAGAATGTATTTTCGGGTTGAAAAGAGGCTTTAAAGACCAAAATAACGACCAATGTAGCTAAAGGATATAACCTTCCCAAAAGACAAGCAATACCAAAGTTTATGTTCATAGGCTATTCCATTAGTTTTATTGAATATTATAGCATTATAGCATATATTGTTAGTCTAGTGGGCGCCGCAGGGTTCCCGCTTTTTTTTATTTATTAACCTTAGTTTTCTTCATCATCTACATGCAAACAATCACAGAAAAAATATCTGAATTAGCTCAAGAGTGTGCTCTTTCACATGAGGTATTTGTGGTAGATGTTGAACTAAAATCAACGCAACCCAAAGAACTTTGGGTATTCCTCGATAAAGAACACGAAGATGTTTCAATAGACGTATGTTCTAAAATTAGTAGGGAACTGGGATTTCTTCTGGATGCCCATGATGTTGATTTGGGCAGTTTTAGGTTAAACGTATCCTCTCCAGGTCTCAGTCGACCATTAAGTGATCTACGTCAGTTTCCTAAAAATATTGGAAGAACCTGTAGAATAAGATACCGAGTTAATCCAGAGTTGGTTCAAAAAGATACCGGTAAGATAGAAGGCGTTAATGAAGATAAGATTCTTCTAAATGTAGAAGGGGAGCTTATAACCATCGCTTTTGATCAAATTCTAGAAGCTAAAATTATCCCCACCATATAAACTTTAATTTCACCTAGATGCAGAACGACTTTTCAAAACAGATTATATCCTCTTTTGCTGAAATAGCTAAGGAGAAAGGTATAGATAGAGATCTTCTATTAACGATATTGGAAGATGTATTCCGGACCATGATTCGCAAAAAATATGAGACCGATGATGCTTTTTCTGTAATCTTGAATGCCGATAGAGGTGAGATTCAAATATTACATGTGCAAGAGGTTGTGCCAGCAGAGGAATTAGCGGATCCTGTAGGTGAAATTAGTTTAGAGGATGCCAAAAAGATCGATCCTGATATTGAGCTATATGATGAATTAGCACAAGAGGTTAATATCTTCGATTTTGGTAGAAGAGCGGTTAACATGGCTCGACAGCAACTAGCTCAACGAATTAGAGAGATCGAAAAAGATAACATCTATGAAGACTACACCGATCGAGTGGGTGAAATTATTTTAGGTGATGTGTATCAAGTTCGACACAACAAAGATATTCTCGTAAATCACAATGGGATTGAACTTTTATTGCCTCGAAATGAGCAAATTTATAAAGATCGATACCGGAAAGGGGATACAATTCGCGCGGTTGTTACGGGTGTTCACATGAAAAATGGAAACCCCACAGTGATCATATCTCGAACCTCGGAACTTTTTCTGGAGCGCTTATTTGAAAATGAAATTCCAGAAGTATTCGATGGTATCATTGATTTAGTAAAAGTGGCAAGAGCACCAGGTGATCGCTCTAAAGTGGCCGTTTTATCTCATGACGAACGTATAGATCCCGTGGGAGCTTGCGTTGGTATGAAAGGGATTCGAATCCATGCCATTGTTCGGGAATTGCAAAATGAAAATATCGACGTTATCAATTACACGAAAGATAAAGTTGAGTTCATAAAAAGAGCTCTTCAACCCGCTGAGGTAATGAAGGTTGAGCTGGATGAAAACGGTGAGAAAGCAAGTGTATTGGTACCAGCCGATCAAGTGTCTAAAGCTATTGGGAAAGGTGGAGTGAACATACGCCTAGCATCCAAATTAGCAGAGTGTGAAATTGATGTATATCGAGAAGTTGAAGAAGAAGATGATATTGATTTAGCAGAATTTAGTGAGGACTTCGGAGCAGAAACGATAGAATTACTATTCTCTATTGGATGTGATACCGCACGCGCAGTATTAGAGCTCAATGCCGAAGAAATAGTTAGTAGAACCAACGAAGCTATAGACGAAGCAACTGCACGAAAAATCATTGAAGTAATTGCCTATGAATTCGAGGATTAACATTGTACAATCCACGAATAAAATGGTAGTTTAGACCTATACAAAACTAGTTTACATGCCCATTAACAGACCAAAACCTTTATTCAAAGTTGCATCAGAATTCAACGTGTCCACTCAATCTATTGTGGACAGCTTGGAGGATAATGGACTTTCAGCATCGAATCGCCCCAACTTTAAAGTGACCCCCGAGATGTATGAGGTATTGGAGAAGATTTATGGGGAAGATAAAGCCAAGAGTGAGGACCATGAAAAGGCCAAAGAAGCCTATGAGTCCAGAAGATCTCAAATGATGAATCAGCGTAACGAGAGCGTTACCCTTGACCATTTACTGGAGCCTTTAGACGAAGAACAAAATTCTAATGAAAAAAAGGGTGAAAAAGGTCAAGTTATTTCATTTGAAAATGACTTATTAGGTGGATTAGAGCCTATTGATCAACAAGAAGTACCCACTGAAGAAGCAACTTCTGTTGATAGCACCAGTGATGATGATTCAAAGGACGACTCAACCCAATCTGCTACACATGAAAATGAGGCGGCAATTACCGATTCTAAAGACCTAAATCCAGAAGTAGAGTCTATAGATAATACCCTAGAAAAGACTGCTGAAAATAAAGTTGTTGAAAACCCATCTACTCAAGTAGCATTACCAGAAAAGAAGACTCCTGTAGTGGATGAAACCTCCAAATCTGTTTCAGACTTTGAAGATGCAAGCGCAACAATTGAAGAAGAAGATGAAGACGAAGAGGATATCATTCGTGGTCGAGCAGGTAAATTAAAGGGAACAAAAGTTTTAGGAAAAACCGCTTTCACCTCTGAAATAAGTACTGACAGTAAGCCTAGAAAAAAGAGAAAACGAAAAAAAGACCGACCGGCTCCAGCTAATAATCCGACCACAGATAATGATCAATCGAACACATCTTCGGGAAAAAACAAGAAGAAAGCCAGTAAGAAAAAGGTTTCTAAAACCGAGGTTGATGAAATAGATGTTGATCGTATGATGAAAGAAACCCTGAAAAAAATTCAGGGTGGTTCTACTGTTGGAAGTAAACGTGGTAAGAGAAGAAGGCAGCGTAAAGAAGAAAGAGAAGAGGAGTTGCTACTTCAGCAGGAACAAGACGAGTTAGAAAGTGGCTTAATTGAGGTAACTGAGTTTATCACAGCTAATGATTTGGCAGAAGAGTTGGGGGTTAGTGTAACCGACATTATTTCGGCCTGTATGAGTATAGGACTCATGATTACTATCAATCAGCGATTGGATGCTGGTACCATTGAATTAGTTTCTGAAGAATTTGGCAAAGAAGTTAAATTCGTAGATGCTGAGGAATTGGAAGAAGAATTTGAGGAAGAGGAAGATGACGAAGCTGATCTAAAGAATCGTGCACCAATAATTACAGTTATGGGGCATGTTGATCATGGTAAAACATCACTCTTGGATTATATTCGTGAAGCTCGTGTGGCGGAAGGTGAAGCTGGTGGGATTACTCAGCACGTAGGTGCTTATGAGGTGACTCACAATGACAAGAAAATTACCTTTTTGGATACACCAGGTCACGAGGCGTTCACAGCTATGCGTTCTCGTGGTGCTCAGGCCACGGATATAGTAATTTTGGTGGTTGCAGCAGATGATTCGGTAATGCCCCAGACCATAGAGGCTATCAATCACGCCAAGGCTGCGGGGGTGCCTATGGTTGTAGCCATTAACAAAATGGATAAACCAGGTGCCACACCGGATAAGATAAAACAACAGCTATCCGACCACTCCGTTATTGTTGAGGATTGGGGTGGTTCTACTCAGTTTGCCTTGGTTTCTGCGAAAACAGGTATGGGAATTGAGGATTTACTTGAAAAAGTTCTAATTGAAGCTGAACTCCTAGAGTTGAAAGCTAATCCAGATCGTCGCGCAGAAGGGGTAGTTCTAGAATCTCGATTAGACAAAGGAAAAGGTATAGTAGCCAATATTTTAGTGCAGAACGGTACTCTAAAGGTGGGAGATCCTTTTGTTGCAGGGCCATGTTTTGGGCGAGTTCGAGCGATGGAAAACGATTTAGGTATTCGAATTAAAGAAGCAGGGCCAGCCACACCTGTACAACTTACAGGATTCGATGAAATGCCTCAGGCGGGTGATAAAATTCGAGTAGCTGTTGACGAAAAAACCGCGAAAGAAATAGCCAATCAACGTCAGCAAATTAGAAGGGAACAAGCCCTTCGTAAAACCAAGCATATGACGCTGGATGATCTTTCTAGAAGAATGGCATTGGGTGAAGTATCTGAGCTTAACATCATCATTAAAGCGGATGTAGATGGTTCGATTGAGGCGTTATCTGGCTCTCTGCAAAAATTAGGAACCGATGAAGTATCTGTGAGCATCATTCACACTGGTGCGGGTGCTATCTCTGAATCAGACGTGCTCTTGGCTTCTGCTTCGGATGCTATCATTATCGGTTTCCAAGTACGACCTACTGCTCAAGCTAGAAAGTTAGCAGAGAACGAAGAGATTGATATACGACTATTTAGTGTAATTTATGACGCTGTGGATGAGGTTAGAGATGCGCTAGAAGGCTTATTGTCGCCTGAAATTAAAGAACAGATCATGGGATCTGTAGAGGTACGTGAAATCTTTAAAGTTTCTAAAGTAGGTACCATCGCTGGTTGTTATGTGACCGATGGTAAAATAGACCGTAACAACCCGCTTCGTATCATCAGGGATGGAGTCGTAATATATGACGGCGAAATTGATGCCTTAAAACGTTTCAAGGATGATGTGAAAGAAGTGAGTTCGGGTTACGAATGTGGAATTAGTATTCGTAACTATAATGATCTTAAAGTTGGAGATTCTTTTGAAAGCTATCGTTTGACCGAGGAAAAACGAACGCTAGACGAAAGTAAGTAGTATGAGTATTCGTTTAAAACGACTGAATGAACTCATAAAGAGAGATTTGGGTGAAATCATCCAAAGAGACTTTCAACCCGAAGGGACTTTCGTAACCATTACTAAGGTACAGCTCACGCCAGATTTGTCTATAGCAAAAGTATATTTGAGTGTATTTTCACCCAAAAGAGATCCTCAGAATGTGTATGCTTTTATCGATGATCAACAAAAATCGATAAAAAAAGAACTGGCAGGTCGTATTCGAAATCAGCTACGAAAAATCCCTGAATTGCATTTCTATGAGGACGACACAAGTGAGTATGTCGATTCTATAGAACGCCTTTTCAAAAAGGTGAATAACCAATCATAAGTCATTGATTAACAGACTATGAACTGGACTGACTACCCAGTATTTAATGCCAAGAATTTTTCAAATGAATTTCATTTGGAAGAACCTCAAGCCGGAATACTTTTGGTACATAAACCGCTAGAATGGACCAGCTTTGATGTGGTTAAATTTACTCGTTCTAGGATTAAGCGAAAGAAGGTGGGTCATGCGGGAACATTAGATCCTATGGCCGAGGGCTTGTTAGTTCTTTGTTTTGGTAAAGCAACTAAGACTATTGATCAGATACAATCTCAGAGTAAGGAATATATTGCGCGTATCCAATTTGGGAGTAGTACCCTTAGCTATGATGCTGAAACAGAAGTCGATGAAGAAGCCTCATTTGAGCATATAACCATGTCTGCTATCACAAAATGTTTAGACAAACAGTTTCAAGGAGACATTCTGCAAGTTCCGCCCATGTATTCAGCTTTAAAGCGGGATGGTAAGAAACTATATGAGTTAGCAAGAAAAGGAAAGAAAATTGAACTTGAAGCGCGTCAGATCACCATATATTCGACGGATATTCTTTCGTTTGATGAGGGAATTTTGGAGTTAAAGGTTCGCTGTTCAAAAGGTACCTATATAAGAAGTTTGGCTCATGATTTAGGGGGAGCCTTAGGGTCAAAAGCCCATTTATCTGGTTTGATAAGAACAAAAATAGGTGAATTTTCAACTTATGAAGCCATTTCGTTAGATGTTATTAAGGCTTTAAATCTGTCCAGAAATGACTAAAATTACCACCATTGAGGATATTGAATGGGATGTGAGGTCTGTGGTTACTGTGGGTACTTTTGACGGTATTCACAAAGGCCATCAAGCACTTATGCATCGACTGGTGCAAACAGCAAAAAGGGAAGATGCTAGAAGTATAGTTGTGAGTTTTGATCCACATCCACGAAGTATTATTCACGCAGGCGCCGATGGGATTCGATTATTAACCACACTTAAAGAACGAAATTCTGTTCTCAGCCAATTAGGCGTTGATCTGTTGTGTGTGATTCCTTTTACACGTGATTTCTCGCTACAAAGTGCAGAAGAGTTTGTTGTAAACTCATTAGTAAAGACCATTGGATTGTCGCACTTCGTTATTGGCTATGATCATCATTTTGGTAAAAATAGAGATGGGAACGCCATTTTACTTCAGCAAATAGGAAAAGAACATGGTTTTGATGTAGAAATTGTAAGTAAAAAAGAGATGGGAGACACAACCATCAGTAGTACAACTATAAGAAACGCATTAGAACAAAATGGAGATGTCGTATTTGCTGCTCAATTGCTTGGTAGAAGTTATTCATTTGAAGGAATTGTAATCCATGGGGATGAAAGAGGTCGAACGATAGGCTTTCCTACTGCGAATATTCGACCTGATAACCCCGACAAACTTATCCCTAAAGAAGGGATTTACGCGGTAAGAGTGTCGGTGATGGGTGATGCCTTTCTAGGTATGATGAACATAGGACATCGACCAACCTTTGATGGTAAACAGCAGAGTATAGAAGTTAATATTTTTGATTTCGAAAAGAGTATCTATGGGCAAAATATAAGAATTGAACCTGTTCAGCGTATTCGGGATGAAAAAAAATTTACAAACATCGATGCCTTGAAATCACAATTGCATCAAGATCGAGAAGAGTGTCTGCGTATCTTGGGTAGAGCTAGTATCTAGGCAGATAATTCGATACATGTGAATATTGTTCTATTATTTAAAAAAGCGTATATTTCGAGACTAATATAGAATAGATAACATTCCAATTACATGAGCATAACCGCAGAAGAAAAAAAAGACATTTTTACCAATTTTGGTGGCGACAGTGCGAACACTGGTTCGACTGAAGGTCAAATAGCCTTATTTACTCACCGAATTAATCATCTTACCGAACACCTTAAAACCAATAAGAAAGATCACTCATCACGAAGAGGTCTTCTAAAGTTAGTAGGTAAAAGACGTCGTTTACTCAATTATCTTATGAAAAACGATATCGAAAAATACAGAGAGCTCATCAAAGAACTCGGTATTCGTAAATAAATTAAAAAGGCTCCAAACGGAGCTTTTTTTATAATTTTTCTCTTGTAGTAAAACAGGTTTACTATGAGATAAAGCAACACTAATAAATAATAATGAAAGAAGATTTTAGAAGTATTGAATTTGCACCCGGTAAAACACTATCTGTTGAGACTGGGAGAATAGCCAAACAAGCCGATGGATCGGTAGTAGTTCGCATGGGAGACACCATGGTATTATGTACGGCTGTAAGTGCTAAAGAACCTAAACCAGGTCAAGATTTTTTCCCATTAACGGTAGATCATAAAGAAAGTTTCTCAGCAGCTGGACGTTTCCCAGGGGGATTCATGAAGCGTGAAGGACGTTCAAATGAGAAAGAAATATTATCCAGTCGATTAATTGATCGTGTATTACGCCCCTTATTCCCTAAAGGATATTACAATGATACTCAAATCATAAGCTCGGTAATTTCATCTGACGATGAAAACGATGGAGACGTTCTAGGAGCAATTGGTGCTAGCTTAGCACTACATCTATCAGACATTCCGTTTGATGGACCTATGGGCGAAGTTCGAGTAGGTAGAGTAGATGGCGAATTCATTATCAATCCAACGGTTACTGAACTAAAATCATCGGATATCGATATGGTTGTGGGGGGTACTCGTGACTCCGTGCTCATGATCGAGGGTGAGATGAATGAAATTTCAGAAGAGGAAATGCTCGCAGCCATTAAAGCAGCTCATGCAGCTATAGTAACGCTATGTGATTTCCAGGATGAATTACGGAAGGAACTCGGTAAGGATAAACGTGAATTTACTCCTGTTGAAGCTAATTCAGAAGTTCTTTCTCATGTAAAAGAACTGGCTGAAGCAGCAATGATTGATGTAATTGGTACGGGTCTTGGTAAAGAAGAGTACAATGCAAAAATCAAAGAAATAAAAGAATCTGCGATTGCTGCTTTAGAAGAGCAAGAAAAAGATGACGATTATATTTCTGAGGCTAAGAAAATACTCGGTCAAATCGAAAAAGATCAGCTAAGATCTATGATTCTTACCAAAAAACGTAGAATTGATGGGCGTAGTCCTGAGGATATACGAGATATTTGGACGCAAGTGGGCTATATCCCTAGAACACATGGTTCTTCAATATTTACTCGAGGTGAAACGCAGGCGTTGGTATCTGTAACTCTTGGTACTAAACGAGATGAGCAATCAGTGGATACTTTATTCAGCCAAGAAGGCAAAAAATTCATGTTACACTACAACTTCCCACCATATTCTGTTGGTGAAGCAGGTTTCATGAGGGGCCCTGGTAGACGTGAAATCGGTCATGGCCACCTTGCAGAGCGTGCTCTTAAGATGATGATGCCAAGTTTTGATGAATTTGGATATGTTGTTCGTGTTATTTCGGATATCACCGAATCTAATGGTTCTTCATCTATGGCATCTGTTTGTGGTGGTTCTATGGCACTAATGGACGCTGGTGTACCATTACGAAAACCAGTTGCCGGTATTGCTATGGGTATGATAGTAGGAGCAGAGAATACGGTTGTGCTATCCGACATTCGTGGTGAAGAAGACTTCATGGGTGATATGGATTTCAAAACCGCTGGTTCTTCAGAAGGTATTACAGCCTGCCAGATGGATATGAAAGTACAAGGAATTAGTTTTGAAATTATTGAATCGGCGCTTGAGCAAGCTCGTGTTGGTCGCTTACATATTTTGGAGCGAATGGCTGAGAGTATTTCAACTCCTAGAGCAGAATTATCCAAATATGCTCCTCAATTCCTAAAAATGGAAATTGATGGTAGTGATATTGGGGCCGTTATAGGGCCTGGTGGTAAAGTAATACAGACCCTTCAAAAAGAAACGGGTACTGAAATTATTATTGAAGAGAATGACAAAGGAAAAGGGGTAATTACCATTTCTGCAAACGATTTAGCTAAAGCCGAAGAGGCTAAGAAGCGAATTAAAATGATCGTTGGTCATCTCGAAGAAGGTGCTACCTACAAAGGAATCGTAAAATCCATCAAAGATTTTGGTGCTTTTGTAGAAGTGGCTCCAGGTAAAGATGGCTTACTTCATATTTCTGAAATCGATCATAAAAGAGTAGAAAAGGTAACTGACTATCTTAATTTAGGTGACGAAATTGAAGTGGTCCTTTTGAAAGTTGAGCATGGTGGAAAACTACGTTTATCACGTAAAGCACTCCTTCCAAAAGAGTAATAAAACATATAGTATCGGATTAAAGGCCTTCCTAGAGTGAAGGCCTTTTTTTTGTCTACTATAAAATAATTTCAGCCTATTACCTTATCTTTCACAGATATAAATCTTCTATTCAAGGATATTCTAATCTATGGACGCAGTCATAAACAAAACCGAACTCAATAGTGGATTAACCATTGTAAGTGAACATATACCTAGTGTTAAAAGTATTTCTATTGGTATTTGGGTGAAATCTGGAGCACGCCATGAAAGTGAAGAACAGGCAGGAGTGACGCATTTCTTAGAGCATATGCTATTTAAAGGAACCAAACATCGTTCTGCGTATCAAATTGCACAATCTATGGAATCGGTTGGTGGTTATCTAAATGCCTTTACTTCAACAGAATATACCTGTTACTATGCACGCTGTTTAGACACGGAGTTAGAAAGAGCACTAGATGTACTTTCCGATATGGTCATGAATCCAACTTTTCCAACAGATGAAATTGAAAAGGAAAAAAAGGTGGTCGTAGAAGAAATGAAGATGTACCGAGATTCACCAGATGATTATTTATTTGAAGAATTTACCAGTCACTTATTTCAAAATCACCCGCTTGGAAGACCCATATTAGGATATGAAGAGACTGTGAATGCATTCACTGATGCGCATCTATTTGACTATATGCGCCAGCGGTATGCTCCAGAAAATCTGATCATCGCAGTTGCTGGAAACGTGGATCATGAAGAAGTGACTAAGTTTTGTGAAAAATTATTCAAGCATCACGATAGATCACTGCACATTCAAAATTTACCTGATCTTCCAACATTAGATACAAATCCATTACACCTATCTAAAAGTATTGAACAAACCCATTATATACTCGGTAGAAGAGGCTTACACTTTGATGATGAACAAAAGTATGTAATGCTATTGGTTAATACGCTATTAGGCGGTGGAATGAGTTCTCGATTGCATCAAAATATCCGAGAAAAATATGGTTACTGCTATTCCATTCAAACATTTAACCAGAGCTTTACCGAGACAGGAATCTGGGGTGTATACGTGGGTACCGATAAAGATTATGTGAATCATGTGCATGAACTAGTCGTGGAGCAATTGCAAGATTTAGCAATAAAGAAGGTCAATTACACTGAATTAGAGGAAGCTAAAGCACAGCTTAAAGGTAAAATGCTTTTGAGCCAGGAGAACACGTCTAATCGCATGATGCGATTAGCAAAAAGTGAAATTTATTACCAAAGACATATCGATCTAGATGAATTGGTGAATCATATCGATGAGGTTACTGCGGAGGATATACTCGATTTTTCAGCTGATTTCATGAATCAATCGCATTACGTAGAAGCTACATTAACACCAAAGTAGAACGAAAGTATAGATACACACTTATGAAAAAAGAATTGACATATATTAAAGATTTGCAGAAGCATATAAATGACATCGTACAACTATCTGGTTGGGTGTACAATTTGCGCAGTAGTGGAAGCTTGGTTTTTATTGAGTGTAGAGATGGTTCTGGAATTTGCCAATGTATCTTAAATAAGGAAGAGCTTTCGGATAACGAATGGACCATTGCATCAGGCTTAAAACAAGAGAGTGCAATAAAAATTTCTGGGCGAGTAGTTGCCGATGATAGAAGTCTAGGTGGTGTCGAACTTCAAGTAACTGGAATTTCATTAATTCAACAGGTAGAAGATTATCCCATCACCCCCAAGGAGCATGGAGTCGAATTTTTAATGAATCATCGTCATCTATGGCTTAGAAGCCAACGACAATGGGCGGCAATGCGTGTTAGAAATGGAATTATCTTTGCTATACATACCTTTTTTCAAGGTAGGGGATTTATTCAAACCGATACTCCCATATTTACTCCTAATGCTGCCGAAGGGAGTACTACATTATTTGAAACCGATTTTTTCGATCAAAAAGCTTACTTGGCTCAAACCGGGCAGCTGTACGGTGAAGCACTTGCCATGGCGCATGGATTGATTTATACCTTTGGTCCTACTTTTAGAGCTGAGAAATCAAAAACGCGTCGGCATCTATCCGAATTTTGGATGATTGAGCCAGAGATGGCATTTTATGATTTAGAAATGAACATGGATCTCGCAGAGGATATGCTGCGTTTTATTGTGAAAACGATACTAGATAATTATTCCTCAGAATTACACATTTTGGAAAGGGATACAACAAGCCTAGAAACTTTAGTAGATAAAACTTTTGTTCGAATCACCTACGATCGAGCCGTTGAAATCCTAAAAAGTGAAGATACAGCTTCATTATTAGACCAAATGTTAGATGATCGAAAAAACGAAAAAGACACCATTTTACAAGAGCAAAAAGAACTGCAAAAAGAACATGGAAGTGCCAAAAAATGGAGAAAAAAACAGATAGAGAAGCGTATTTCTGATATAAATTCTCGAGTCGATCAAATTGA
>RFPJ01000025.1 GCA_009926145.1 Bacteroidota bacterium | reverse complement strand
GGGTACCCTTCAGCATACTTATTAGTGAGGGTACAACCATTGGCTTCCATAACAGCCTTAGATGCAAAGTTCTCAGAAGCAATTAATTCCAGGTTATCGTTCTGTCTCGTAGTTTCCTGATTCAGAACCTGATATAATTCTAGATCTTGTGCTTTGATATGATTCATGGGGCTTTGTTTGTGTGAGTTAGTGATGAAATTTTTTCTACTCTTCGTTCGTGACGACCACCTTCAAAAGGTGTTTCTAACCAACTACTGATAATATCTTTGAGTAGTTCAGGTTTACTTTCAAGTGTACGCCCTGGTAGGCACAGAATATTGGAGTTATTATGCTGTCTGGTTAGTGCAGCTGTTTCTGCATCTTGAACCAATGCAGCACGTACATGAGGATATTTATTTGCCGTCATACAAACTCCTTGACCGCTCCCGCAAATCAGAATACCCATATCAAAGGCTTGAGTATTTACTGCTTCTGCAACTTTTACCGCAAAATCAGGATAGTCAACAGAATCAGAAGAATAAGTTCCTAAGTCTTTAACATCTACTTTCAATTCTTGTAATATCTCGAGGGCAATTTTCTTAGCTGCAAATCCAGCATGATCACATGCTATAGGGATGGTCATAGGCGACACCGTTAAGTACAAATTAAACGAGTTAGAGGTAGGCCTAAATATCTTTAAAAAAACAGTTAGTTTAAAGTTAGTATTCAAAAACAATTACATTTAATCGCCACTCAATCCAATGTAACTATGCATACGTATCAATCTGAATTAGAACATCTTAAACGGTGGTTACCAGAAATCGCTCATGCATTAACTCAGATGAGGGATGATTCAAGTTTTACTATCAATCTCAAAGGTCGTAATGATTTGGTTACTACAGCCGATCTTTGGACGGAACAGGAACTTATTAGTAGGCTGCAAAATCAGTATCCAAACGATATAATTTGGGCTGAAGAAACCAAAGACAAACCCGAGAATTTAGCAGGTAGAATTTGGATTATTGACCCCATTGATGGAACTACAAATTTTGCACATGGCTTTTCTCCATATTGTATTTCGGTGGCTTTATGGGAAGATAATCGTGTAGTATTAGGCATGGTCTATGAAGTGGCACATAATCAATGTTTTTATGCCGTTGAAGAACAGGGTGCCTTTTTAAACGATAAGCGGATATATGTTAGTGAGATAAACCAGCCAAAAGATGCTTTAATTGCAACGGGTTTTCCCTATACCGAATTCCGAAACGTCGATTATTTCACTAGACTACTAAAAGATTTATTTCAAGAGACACACGGAGTAAGAAGGGCTGGTGCGGCATCTTATGATTTGTGTGCCGTTGCAGCTGGGAGGGTGGATGCATTTTTTGAAGAGGGATTAAAGCCTTGGGATGTTGCCGCTGGAGCCCTTATTGTGCAAGAGGCGGGAGGTCAGGTTTCGGATTGGGAAGGAGGAAATAACTGGTTGAATGGACAGCAAATTATTGCCGCTAATTCGAATCTTAAAAAATATTTACTGCAGAAGCTCGCAGCTATTTATCCCATATAAACTTATCCGTAAATTAATGGAACATAAATTTTCCTGTTAGTTTAAACCATGAAGCCTACTCGCGCTACTGTTGCACTAATTCAAATGAGTTGCACAGAAAATCCCAAAGAAAATATCGAAAAGGTTTGTGCACTTATTAGAGAAGCTGCACAAAAAGGTGGTCAAATCATTGTGCTTCAAGAGCTGTATCAAAGTTTGTATTTTTGTGATGTTGAAGATTACAAACGCTTCTCACTGGCCGAGCCCATACCTGGTCCATCGACGGAATACTTGAGTGAGCTTGCCGCTGAATTAGAGATTGTGATCGTTGCATCTCTATTTGAAAAACGTGCCGAGGGACTTTATCATAATACCGCTGTGGTTCTAGATGCGGATGGTAAATTAGCGGGAAAATACAGGAAAATGCATATTCCTGATGACCCCGGATACTTTGAGAAATTCTATTTTACTCCTGGAGATTTAGGGTATCAAGCTATTTCAACTAGATATGGCAAGATTGGAGTCTTGGTTTGCTGGGATCAATGGTATCCTGAAGCTGCTCGACTTACCGCGCTGAAGGGCGTTGATATGTTGGTCTATCCAACGGCTATTGGCTGGCACAATAGCCAATCAGAAGAGGTGAATGATGAACAGTATCAAGCATGGTATACCATTCAGCGCTCGCATGCAGTAGCGAATGGGGTTCCTGTCATTTCCGTGAATAGAATAGGTGAAGAGGGCGAGATGAAATTTTGGGGGCAATCGTTTGTTACAAACGCATTTGGCAAAACTCTCAATAAAGCCTCTGTGGATCAGCAAGAGATCCTACTTCAAGAATTAGACTATAGCGAATCAGATTCTTTTAGAACTCACTGGCCATTCTTAAGAGATCGAAGAATAGATAGCTACGCCCCTTTGACTAAGCGATTTATAGATGACGATACCCAAACATAACTTACAAGCTAAAGGGTATAGGTTCCCTGGAGAGTTTGAGACTCATGAGGCCACTTGGCTTAGCTGGCCACACAACCCTGCTACATGGCCAGGAAAACTCAAACAGATTGAACCCGTCTATGCCCAGTTTGCTGCTCAAATTTCTCGGGATGAAGCCGTACATATTAATGTTTCTAACTCCGAAATGGAGACTTATGCCAGAAGGCTCATTCTGATGCAGGGCGGGGTAGAAGAGCATCTTTTTTTTCATCATTTTCCGACTAATGATGCGTGGTGTCGAGATCATGGTCCTTGTATATTAGTATCCAACCAAAACGTACAAGCACCCGTTGAACAACTACCTTCACGGGTACTTCTGAATTGGGAGTACAACGCTTGGGGTGAAAAGTATCCCCCCTTCGACAAGGATCAAAAAATACCCTCATTCATTGGTGAGTACTTAGGTTTGGAGATGTATAGTCCAGGTATTGTAATGGAGGGAGGTGCTATTGAAACCAATGGGAATGGTGTGATTATGACCACCACTAGTTGTTTACTGAATCCCAACCGTAATCCAGATCTTTCAAAATTAGAAATCGAGTCTTTTTTAAACCATTATTATGGTGCAGAGCAGGTGTGGTGGTTAGGTGATGGAATTGAAGGGGATGACACGGATGGGCATATCGATGATATTACTCGATTTGTGAATCCTTCGACTATCGTGAGTGTATTAGAAAATAACTCCTCGGATGTTAATTATAAGCCATTATTAGAAAATTGGGAGTTGTTGCACGAATTCCGTTTCAAAGATGGTAGCACACCTGAGATCATTGCTTTGCCAATGCCTTCGCCTGTGTATTACGATGGCCAGCGATTACCAGCTTCTTATGCTAATTTTTATATCACCAATCATTCGGTCATAGTTCCTGTTTTCAGTGATGATAATGACATTAAAGCCCTAGGGATTTTACAAGAGTTATTCCCTACACGTAAGGTAATTGGGATTGAATCTACTGATTTGATATGGGGTTTAGGAGCCTTTCACTGCTTAAGTCAGCAAATTCCTAAATCCCCTTAGGTACTTAGAGTATTTATAGGGGTTTTATTCGAATTAGTCGAAATTCCACTTTATCACCATGATCTTGAATTGATATATGGCCTTCGCCGGTTTTTGCCCAATCCGCATCATCAAACCACTTACTTTCTAATCTTTTCTGCTCAAATTCCTCACTATTTAAATCGTATGAAAGCACTTGTACTCCGTTGAGATAATGCTCAACAAAGCAGTCCTGAAGCCGAATCCCAGCAATATTCCATTCTCCTGCCGGATGGTAGGGAGAGCTTGACGGAGCAAACATGTCATAAAGTGCAGCCACTTGTCGGTGGGGTAGGCTTTCTGATCTTGCTAGGGCGTTATCTAAAAGCTGGTATTCAGGACCAGTCTCATAATCATCTCGGTATTCAGTGCCTTGCTTCACATGGTACATAATCCCACTATTCGCACCCTTAGACATTCGATAATGAACCTCTAATTCAAAATTTTTGTATCGATCTTTAGAGACTATGGATTGTCCAAATCCTGTGTTTTTATCTACATCATCCCCTTGAATGGATACCGTAAGCAGGTTGTCGATAATTTCCCACTTTGGGGAAATCTCAACACTGTTAAATCCTGTCCAACCATCAAGTGTAGGATTTTTATCTTGGTCATATAATAGAATCCAATCATCAGCAATAATCGGCTTATTCCAAGATAGACTTGCTTCGTTGTTGGATTCAGAAGCGGTCTGCTGGTTGCAACTCCAAAAAGAAAGTACAGTGAGTGCAATTAGTAGTGATAAAAATGTGTGATTCTTACCAAGAAATTTTTGTGTCATGACGAACTATTTAGGGGTCGGTTGGAATGTGGTATCCTTTTTTGAGAAATCTAAGAAACGTTTCGGTAACTCAAAAGGAGGCTCAGTTGGGATGGTTTCAAAACGATAGGTAAAGATACCCTTTGGCTTTTGCGGACGAAGTCCAGGATTCCATTCAAAGCCATCCAGACGTCTACTATCTAAACTGCTATCTTCTTCAAATACAAAACCTTGAGATGATTCGGATTTTAATTCTTCAATCTCTCCATCAGAAAATAGAAGGCTTATTCGTGGAGATTGTAATTCAATGGCACCATCGTTTTCATCATTATCATTAACAGTGAAATAGAGTAATTCGGCATTCGGGTATAGCACCATTTCATGCAGATCACCCAATAAAAAAGAAGCTTTAAGGCTATCCGATTTTAATTGATTCAACCTGCCAGACTGTTCATTTTCGACAATAGTAAATGCATCTTGATATAAGTATAACTCTTCAATGTTACCGCTATCCATCTGAGCTATAATCGTTTTAGCCGATAATTCAGCCCGGTCATACCATACCTTGGGTTCGCCTGTTAACAAGAATTGCTCCGATTCAGATTCATAGTAGAGACTGTCCGATTTGGTTGAAAAATCAATATTCCAGCTTTCAGTTGTTGTTACCGTACGAAAACTAAAACTGCTATCTTGATCATGGACGAAGATGGTATGGGATAAGACAAATGAAGTATCTGTTTCATCGATTGTTCGTATGGCCGCATTACCCATTAATCTTCGATAGCCTAATGAATCAGCATAAACGCTATCGGAACGAATAATCTGTTGATCATTCAAATTTTCAATTAGCACTTGTCCATACAAGTAACTGCGTTTCTCCTTTCTTTGGATGTACATTCGGTCACTTTCGGCATATTCCTCTTCAGAGCTAAGTTGTACATTACCCATGAAAACGGCGCTATCAACTTCTTCAAAATAGCTTCCTTGATTAGCAATTAGCACTCCGGTGCTATCTTCTAATCGAATACCGCTATTGAAATGAGCTATTTTATTTTCGAAATCATAATCTACTGCTTTGCCAAATAGTCTAACCTCATCTTGATCAATAATGACTCTGCCTCGCAGAAAGCTCAAATCTTCTTTAGTAAAATACCGTAAGGAATCAGCCCAGATGATGGCATCTTCTGTTTCAATTTGAAGGTTACCAATGGCCAAAAGTTCGCTTTTTTCAATATATCGGTAAGCTGTGTCGCAGACCATGGACACATCGTCTACAATCAGTTGCGCATTGATGAGTCTTTGGACAGGTTCATTATTATAATTGGTTCTTTGGGCAGATTCAAACCGAATAAGATTAACTATATTTTGAGCATGAAGGTTACCCATTGGCACAATGAGTAACAAAAAAATGAATCCTATGCGGAAGTTCTTAATGTCTTTAATCGATGACAACTTTACCTCCGCCTTCATTAAGAGTATATTCACTTAAATCTGAATTACCTTCAAATCCCATAGCAGCAATGCTGTCTGGAGGCGAGATAAAGGTTACAAATTCGGGTGTACTTACGCGATCTTGTTTGCGTTGCCACTTTAGATACTCGGATCGTAGTATTTTCTCTTCAACCGTTATTATCTCTACCGATCCGTACATTTCAAATACTCCGACACTTGATTTATATAAAGCACTATCACACGTAATAGTACTGCTTAAATCTCCGGTTAACTGATCGAACAAATGAATGGTAATAGGCCCTGAGATTTCCGTGAAGCTTTCTTCGTTATTTTCGGTGAATACAGCATAATCGCCTATCAAATCCAACACATTTCTACCTTCATCAATCAACTGTAATTCAAACCCCCAACTCTCCGAAGATTGTAGTCTATCTGGGTATAGAGCTTCAGAGATTTGTTGGTTATCAAACTCACTTAAATTCTCACAATTTATGCTGGCTAACAACAGCATGGCAACAATGAGATAGTAGGAGTGTTGAATCCCAACCATGGTGAATACATTAGATTGGTTAGGTTCCAAAATATCGATCACCCGCGTCTCCAAGACCAGGCAATATGTACGCCTGGTCATTGAGCTCTCGATCCAATTTTGTGCTTATGATCGTTATATCAGGGTGCTGATCGTGAACCTTTTCAACACCTTCTGGGGCAGCTATTACACAGGCGAAGACAATGTTTTTTGCTCCATTTTCTTTCAAATAGTGTAGAGCATGTGAGGCACTACCTCCGGTTGCTAGCATTGGATCTACCACAATACTTAAACCACGGTCGATGTCTTCAGGAAGATTGTCGTAATAGTTTACAGGCTCATGGCTCGAATGATCGCGATAAACTCCTATGTGACCTACTCGAGCATCCGGTATGAAGTGAAGTAGCCCTTGTACCAAACTCAGTCCCGCTCGTAATATGGGTATAACATGTACAGGTTCGTTAATCTTAAGACCATTCGTAGTCTCGAGTGGCGTAGTCACCTTAATTTCTTCCCCTTGAACCCTTTGAAGTGCATGATAGGCCAATATACCTCCAAGCCTATCCATGGCACTTCGAAAAGTCGATATATCCGAGTTTACATCTCTGAGTTTTGAAATGTAAAGTTCGACAAGTGGATGCTCGATAAGCTCGAGATGTTTAGGCCTTTTCATTGGCTTTCATCGAATTAAAATACGTTTTAGTAGCCGTTGCGACCACACCTGATAGTGCGAATAAGGCAATGATGTTCGGGAAGGTCATCAGACCTAGTGCAATATCACCAATGGCCCATACGGTTTCTAGTGCCAAGATAGCACCCAAGAAGTGCATGATGAGATAAACAATTTTATAGTAAATGATTGAACCATCACCTGCTAAATACTGAATAGAGCGGTCACCATAATAACTCCAACTTATAGCCGTGGAAATACCAAATAAAATCACACAAATGGTCACTATATATTTACCTCCAGAAAAGAGAGGAGATAGGCCACGTTCGAAAGCTAGTGCGGTCAATGGGGCGCCATTTTCTACAATACTAGTTTGTAGTTCACCAAGTGATTCTCCACTTACCGAATAGATAGCTACATTCCCATCCCCTAAGACTTCCAATTGGCCATTAAACAATTCAGTACGGTCGTCATTTAAGTAGAAGCTCCCATAAGGAAAATCGTTTCTGTGAACGACTCCATTAACGGGCTCTCCATTTTCAAATTGAAGTATAGTACCGTTGTTATCTATTTCTATGGTAGCTTCTAGGGCACTAGTTGTGAAAACAGTGTCATGTTTCTGCTCCCAAACACCGGTACTTACGATAACTAAGCCTGTCATGGTACATACTACTAAAGTATCGATAAATGGCTCAAGTAGGGCAACCACACCTTCACGGACGGGTTCTTTGGTTTTTGCAGCTCCATGAGCAATGGGAGCCGATCCCTGTCCTGCCTCATTTGAAAATAATCCTCGTTTGATTCCCCAGACTAGCGTTGTGAGAAAAAGTCCTGAACCCACTCCAAAAGCTCCTGCTTTGGGAGTAAATGCATATTCAATTATGGTTCCGAAAGCGGGTAGTACACTATCGGCATTCAAAAGCAAAATGATGAGGGCACCAAGTACATAGATGAGTGCCATAATCGGCATTAAACTAGCTGTTACCCTACCTATTCGTTTAATACCACCTATAATTACAAATCCTACCACGGAAGCAGTTGCAAGTCCAGTAACCCATCCAGGAATTAAGAAGGTACTTTTTAACGTATCTGCCACGGTATTGGCTTGAACCGCATTACCCGTCAAGAATGAACATATAACGGCCATAGCTGCGAAAAATACAGCGAGCCATTTCCACTGTTCACCTAAACCCTTTTCGATATAGTACATAGGACCGCCGGATACCGATCCATCACTGTTTTGAATTCGATATTTAACGGCCAGAGTACATTCTGTGTATTTCACAGCCATGCCGAAAAATGCAGTTACCCACATCCAAAACAAAGCACCTGGCCCTCCATAATGAATGGCGATAGCAACCCCTGCAATGTTTCCAATCCCCACGGTTGCAGATAATGCCGTGGTTAAGGCTTGAAAATGGTTAACATCCCCAATGGCGTCGGGATGATCATATTTACCCATTACGGTCTGAATACCGTGTTTAAAATATCGAATTTGAGCGAAGCCTAATCGAAGGGTGATAAAAATACCAAAGCTGAGTAGAAGAGCTACCATGAATGGAAAGAAGGAAGGGGTACTCCAAACTAAATCATTAAGAGTTCCTACAATCTGCTCGAATGTTTCCATGTGAATACGTTAAGATTTATAATTAACCATTTAATATGGGCCCAAAGTAATAAAGATTTGGGAAAGTATGCCAAAGAATACAAAATATTAGGGCTTAGCTTATTTTTTTTTAAAATGAACGATTTGTCTCAATTCTGTCTTTATAGTTTTAGATTAGTCCTAAGTTATTAAAATAAAAGGCTTATTATGACAAAGTCAGACATTGTAGATATCATTTCCTCATCCGTTGGACTCACTAAGGTAGAGACCGAGGCAGTGGTGAACGGTTTTATGGAAACAGTAATTGATGCGATGAAGCGAGGAGAGCATATTGAACTTAGAGGTTTTGGTAGCTTCAAAGTGGTTAAGCGTGCCCAGCGTGTTGCTAGAAATCCTAAGACGAATGAAGAGGTAATCGTGCCCGAACAGTTTGCTCCTGTTTTAAAGATTTCAAAGGACTTTAAAGAGTCTGTTAATAAATCACTATCTGTTTAGTTTAGATTTATTCATTTTTAATAGGGAATAGGTTTATTTATTCCTATCTTTTATATCTGAAAATTAAAATAAATAGTTTACAGGAAACGATACTATGCCAAGTGGTAAAAAAAGAAAACGCGCAAAGATAGCTAAGCATAAGCGAAAAAAACGATTACGCAAGAATCGTCACAAGAAAAAGAAATGATTTTTAGCCTCCTACATGGAGGCTTTTTTTTGCTCATTATTTCTGAATAGTAGTCTCTAATGTAGGCTAAGAAGTCATCTGTCGCTCTGCAATAGCTTTTGAAATGGTGTCTTCAGAAGTCTGAATGACTCGGCTACTTCTAACCAGTAGCTCTTTTAAACTTTTTTGGACATACTCTTGCAGTTCTTGCATATTCACCAGGTCGCTTAGATTGAACTGAAAGTAAGAGATCAGCTGGATGGTAGAGAGGAATTTACCTTCCTTATCACCTTCAATTTCCACATGCCATCGAGTAATATTAGGACCTTGTTGGAGTTTTAGCTGTTGGTTCTGAGTAATCTGCTCCATCCAGCTACTTGCAAAATCCATACGATAGTTTCCATCACCATTAGGCATGACTGGTTGGGCTTTTTCACTGTTAAATACCCACATAAGCTCCACATCGATGGTGGGTTTCGGTATTGATTTAGCCAATTCATTGGTTTCCAATAAAGGGTGATTGTCAAGACCTTCGAGATTCTTGGCTATTTGATATTCACGATACTGATCCCAGTCGAAGTTGATGGATAGTTTATCGAAAAATTTTGTCAGAGGTTTAAGTTGAATACTAAGTTCTAATCCAGTAGCGAAAATGGTGTTATCTTGCCAAGTGCGAAAGTTTTCAATTCTAATATGCTTACTTTCTACATCTGAACGTATTGTATTTACAATGGATTGGAATATAGGGTAGTTCATATCATGGAGTTTGGTTACTCGGGCTGCTAGATTATTTGGTGATACCTATGAATTATTATGAGTTAATATATTTAATAAAGGAGTTGAACATCAAATTCCTTGATGAGAAGGTTCAACGAATAATTTCACCCCAAAAAAATATCTTGGAGTGCTATTTAGGAAATGGATGTATACGATTTCATGCGGTACCACCTTCTCCTTTTATATATGCCCGTTCTTGGCAGGCAGGTAAGAAAAAAAATGTGGTCGAGTTTTTTCCTGAGTTGTATGGTAAAAAATTTATAGCTGCCACCATTACTCAGCGAGATCGTTATCTAGGTGTACAGTTTGAAGGAGGATACTGGCTTTGGTTTGAAGTATTTGGTTCTAAAACAAATACTTATTTAGTTAAAGATGAGCGATTTATCGCTTCTTTTAAAAAAGATGTTTTGTTGCATAATGAAACCCATAGTAGATGGTTTAAAGCCCAAATAGGTCAGTCTTCTAGCTCGCTAGAATTGGAGATAACTAAGAAAGAGACCATAGGGAACATAAAAGAAGCTAAAGATCTAATCCTTAACTGGAATCCAAACTTTGAGCGATCACATTTAAAAGAGTTGTTAGCAAAGCAAATTACTTTTCCAATTGCCAAGACGGACCTACATGAGGTCTACACTTCTTGGGAAAATACCCTTGCAAGTAAAGCCAAATTTCAACTTTTATTGGATGGTAGTCGAACATTGCTACCTGCGGAATTGATTGGAAAAAGCGTTAAAGAAGAGATTGAGGAAATATCCGATTTGATTTATGTACACGAAATAAAAAGTATCAAGGATCAAGACTTCAAGCGACGTCGCACTAGCTATGAAAAACAACTTCATAAACTTCGAAGGAACCTTTCAACCCAACTCTTGCAGCTACAAAAAGCTATGTTAAATGAGCAAAAGGCTGATCAATGGGAAGTATATGGTCATTTAATTATGACTCTGGCACATAAGGGGTATCCTGATGAAAACAATATATCCATGGATAATTATTTTGATGAGAACAATCGTGTAGAGATAGAAGTTCAACCCGAAAAAACTTACTCTGAAAATGCCTCGATTTATTATGAACGCGCACAAAAAGCAAGGGAAACAAGAAAAAAAGTGGAGGCACACATTCCCGCTTTAGTAGAAAAAAAGGAACAAGTTGAACTGGCAATCACCGCTTTAGGGGAGGTGTTGGATCATAAAAGTCTAGATGAATGGTCCACAAGATTCCAGGATTTAGCATTAGAATGGAATCGCACTAGAGCAAAACAAAGCGCAGGGAATCCCAAAAGGGAGAAGGCATCAAGGCCTTTTTTTGAATTCAAGGTAATGGGTTACGATGTTTGGATAGGAAAACATGCACGATCGAACGATGAATTGCTATCTATGGCCAATAAAGATGATATTTGGTTGCATGCTAAAGGGGTCTCTGGATCACATGTTCTTATTCGTTCACAAAAGCATCAACCAAATAAGTCTATCATTGAAATGGTTGCTGCCTTTGCGGCACATCAATCCAAAGCGAAAGGTTCAGCATGGGTGCCTGTCATTTACACCCTGAAAAAATTTGTTAGAAAAGCTAAAAATGCCCCACCCGGTGCAGTTATAGTCCAAAAAGAGCAGGTTGTCATGGTTGAACCTGAGGCGCCTAAGAACCTAGCATATTAGGTTTTTGTTTTGAATCAGTCGTCTTATTTTTTTGTATCATCTTAACGGCAAACCATTGACAGCTAACTTTTTCACGTATTAAAAAATGAATCGGAATTATCCTCTTACACTTTGTGGATTTATGGCTAGTGGTAAAACAGCTACGGCTAAAGCACTATCACAAGTGATGCAAACACCTTGGGTTGATGCCGATGCCGAATTAGAGCGTAGCTATGGATCTACAATCGCTACGATATTCAAAGAAAAAGGAGAGTCTTATTTTCGGTCAATTGAGCGTGAAATTGTACAAGAACTTTTGGCTTCTACCTACAAGATAATTTCGTTAGGTGGAGGAGCTTTACAAGATGATATCCTGGTCAATTACATTAAAGCTCACAGTTATTTGATTTTTATTAAGCCATCATTTGAAGTGATATATGAGCGATTAATTAGAAGTACCCACAGACCGATTTTGATGAAAGAATTAGAGGCAGCAGATAACGAGCAGATAGTGAAAAACCGGCTAAAAAGTTTATATTTAGGCAGATTACAACAGTATGAAAAAGCTCACATCACAATAGATGTACAAGAATCTTGGTCCGCGCATTATGTAGCGCTACAGATTCTTGAAAAATTAACGCATGATACAAGTGCATAATATATGAATAACCGGTTGAATCAGGTACGAGTAGAATCCAAGAAACACTACGATATCATGCTAGAGCACAATAAGTTAGGTGTATTAGCTAAGGTTGTAAGTCAGGGGTATAATTCAAATCGAGCGTTGCTCATAGTTGATGAATGGGTTCATCATTATCATAGAGATTGGGTGGTGAAAAATCTAAATAATCACTTTAACTACCTCTCCACCTATGTAGTCCCTTCAGGAGAGAAAAGCAAAAATATGACTCAATTTGGGAGATTATTGAGTTGGGTTTTGGAGCAACCGGTAGAACGTAATACACCTATTTTGGTGATGGGTGGTGGAGTAGTGGGTGATTTAGGAGGATTTGTGGCAGCTAGTGCACTTAGAGGGATGCCTCTAATACATATTCCAACAACCTTACTAGCTATGGTGGATAGTTCTATAGGCGGTAAAACAGGTATCAATCATACGAGTGGTAAAAATGTGATTGGTGCCTTTTATCAACCAGAAATCGTATTTTCGGATACTCAATTCTTACAAACCCTTCCCCAAAAAGAATGGATGAATGGATTGAGTGAAATCTTGAAGTATGGTTTTATCAAAGACCCGGATATTTTCTCTTTAATAGACCAAGCATTTACCAAAGAAAATTCCAAAAATCCTGAAAAATGGTCCGAAATCATACATAGAAGTGCACAAATTAAAGCCGAAATTGTTAGTGAGGATACCTTAGAAAAGGGAATAAGAGAGTATTTAAATTTTGGGCATACCTTTGGCCACGCTATTGAAAATATTGCTGATTATGGTACGTTTAGTCATGGTGAAGCAGTCTTTGCTGGTATGTATGCCGCATGTTTGGCTTCCGAGATGTTTTTAGGTAATCAAGTAGACAAATCGATACTTCATGACTACGCTAAGCACCACCATTTTTCCCTGCAGTCTCTTAGGAATAGAATCCCAGAACTCATCTCTCAAATGCAAAAAGACAAGAAGGTAAAAAATCAACATATTCGATTAGTGCTACTGAATGCCATAGGTGTCCCCGTTGGTTTTACAGTTGAAAAACCTGATGTTCTCAAGCCAATTTGGCAAAACACGATTGCTTATTTTAACTAAATGGAACCAGAATCCACAGCACATAGATCGCAACTTTGGCATAAATTATTAGCCTCCTTTGTTGCTGTACTGGGCTCATTAGTAGTTGTGTTAGCCCTTGCACAGAATAAATCAGTTCAAGAGTGGTTCCTTAATAAACTCTTAGACTCCTCAGAACAGCAATATGTAAATATCCAAATTTCTCGTTCGAGTGGAGTGTTCCCTCTTTATAGCACATTTGAAGAAGTGGAAGTAGATTTTGAAGATGGTGCTAGTCGACACATCACGCTTGGCATAGATACCCTACGATACCGTTGGAAGTTTAGTGATTTGGCCAAAGGTAGTTTAGGCTTTGATTATGCTCATATTCTGGGGGTTAATGGTCAGATTCGCCAACTTAGTTCCCCTATAAAAGCAGATAAAGGGATTCCTAGGTCTCATTTTGATGTTGGGCAGAATCTAAGTATCGGCCAATTCATTCTAACAGGAGATTCGCTATT
>RFPJ01000240.1 GCA_009926145.1 Bacteroidota bacterium | reverse complement strand
ATGCAGATCATTTACATCTAGGTGAGCTGCGACTAGAGCAAGATGAATCTGGTAAGCCCATTATAACTCCTGTGAATCATGACTTATCGGTTAGTCTTACACATTCAAGGCATTGGCTAGGAGCATGTTTCCGTTATGGTTTGTCGGTAGGAATGGATTTGGAAGAGCGCAATCGTAAGCTGAGTGATCGCCTGATTACAAGAATTTGTACTGATGAGGAATTACATCATCCTGAATTTAAGGCCAATAAACTTCGTCTATGGGTAATAAAAGAAGCCATAGTAAAAAGTATGGGTAGAGGATTGCAGGCTCATCTACATCTGGTCAATGTAAGTGAGCTAAACCGGATTGAATGGGATAGTCAGACTGAACTTATCTGGGGGGGATGTACGTTTAACGTTAGAAAACTTGCTAAAGAAGATCAGTGTTTTGGGTTTAGAGCGAAATATGAGCATTCAGATGATTATACAGGCATACTCTTAATCAATAAGGAACTTATTCTAGCGGTAGCACATTCTGTGATTAATAACGATAAAAATTAAAAAATGAATAGTTTACCTAAGCAGATTAATTATAAGGTTGTGATTATTGGCTATGGTAGAGTGGGACGATTTTTTGAATCTCTACTTCAAGGTATTCCTAGAGTTCAAGTGGTCATTAAAACTCGTGAACAGAAGAATTATCCCCATGCCGATCTCTATTTAATTTGTGTGCAAGATCAACAAATACCATTTGTGGTTAATGAGTTAGCACTTCATGAGCAATCAACGACTTTTAGTGTGGCTCATTGTTCTGGTTTTACTTCTCTTTCAATCCTAGATTCGTTAAAAAATATTGGATGTCAAACTGCTGTATTGCATCCGGTTGCGCCAATTACCTTCGAGACCAAGTCAGCTGATAATATGGTTATGGATGCATTGGGTGATGAAGGCCTAATGAAGATATTTGAGTACTGGTGTTCGGAGTGGGGTGCTCGATTTGTTCGAGTCACCGAGGCCCAAAAGA
>RFPJ01000239.1 GCA_009926145.1 Bacteroidota bacterium | reverse complement strand
CAATCGCCCGCACCACCGATGTACCAATTGCGACCACCTTGTTCTTTTTCTTTTTCAACGCTTCGTTAATCAGATCCGAGGTTTCCTGCGAAATGAAATAATTCTCCGAATCCATACGGTGCTTGGTAAGATCTTCTACCTCAACATTCCGGAAAGTTCCCCAACCAATATGCAAGGTGATAGGTAAGAACTTCACCCCTTTGGCCTTAATTTTCTCGATGAGTTCTTCGGTGAAATGCATGCCTGCTGTTGGCGCGGCTACTGCTCCTCGTTCGGTCGCAAATACGGTTTGATAACGCTCTTTATCTTCATCAACCGCCTCACGCTCGATGTACGGTGGTAAAGGCATTTTTCCTAAGCTGTCTAAACGCTCGTATAATTCGTGATTAGGACCGTCGAACAAGAAGCGTATGGTTCGGCCTCTGGAGGTGGTATTATCAACCACTTCCGCCATCAATTCATCATCCTCATCGCCAAAGTAGAGTTTGTTCCCAATACGGATTTTTCTGGCTGGTTCAACCAGAACATCCCAAAGCATATTCTCTGGTTGTAATTCGCGCAATAAGAAAACCTCAATGTCTGCCTCGGTCTTTTCTTTTTTCCCATTCAATCGAGCCGGAAATACCTTGGTGTTGTTATAAACAATAACATCTCCTTCATTCAAATATTCATGAATATCTGAAAAACTCCGATGCTCAATGGTCTGCTCGGCTCTGTTTAAAACCATTAACTTGGCGCTGTCACGCTGCTTGAGTGGTGCATCTGGTATGTTTAAACCTTCTAATTCGTATCTAAAATCGGTAAGTTTCATTCCTTGATTTTTACTTCTTGAGCCTTAATATTGTTTAATGCCTTTCCCTTTTAAGCTGCTGGAATAGGGAATACAAATGAGGCACTATTTCATCATTCAAAAGAGAGAAAATATACTATTATTGAGGTCTAGAAGCAATTTCAAATAACCATAGTTTAGGTTTATTATTTAGAGACTATTCATTATAATAAGGATAGTATTACATTCG
>RFPJ01000238.1 GCA_009926145.1 Bacteroidota bacterium | reverse complement strand
GCAAAAAACTTACCCTGGATATTTGGTCATATGACCTTCTTTTAGCTGTTTACGATTCATATGGCTAAGTTATTGACTTTGGGAATGATAGCTTAAAAAAATCCATTCATAATTAATAATATCTTAAAGTAAAAAGCCTTGATAAATGTCGAGGTGCGGAGTAATTTTACTGTGATATAATGCAGTGTTCAATACTAATAAAAACATAACTACATATATGAAAAAAGCAACCTTAGCAATCGTGATGTTGTTGACATCGCTGCCGCTTTTCGCACAGATATCTGGGTCCGTTATCGATGCGGAAACCAATGATCCACTACCCGGTGCTACCGTAGTGGTTAAAGGAACCTCAATCGGTATTAGTACTGGTTTTGACGGAACCTTTACAATAAACGCTTCTTCAGGAGATTCTTTAGAAGTTTCTTTTGTAGGATATACCTCTTCTACAGTAGCTGCCTCCAATGGAATGGTCGTTTCTCTTCAGCCACAAACAGGTGTGCTAGGAGAAGTAGTTGTAACTTCAGGAGTAATAGATGTCGCTAAAGTGAGAGAAACTCCAGTAGCCATATCTACTATCTCTCCAACGGAGATAGCTCTTAAAGTTGGTAACCAAGAATTCCCTGAAGTAATGAATCGTACTCCTGGTGTGTATGCTACCAAACAAGGTGGTGGTTACGGTGATTCTCGTATTTCGTTACGTGGATTTGATCAGCGTAACACATCTTTCTTGATTAATGGTCAGCCTGTAAATGACATGGAAAACGGCTGGGTTTATTGGTCTAACTGGCAAGGTCTTACCGATGTAGCTTCTGGTATTCAGATCCAAAGAGGACTTGGTGCCTCTCGTTTAGCTGTTCCATCTGTTGGTGGTACCGTTTCTATCTTTACAAAAGCAGCCGAGCGTGAGCAAGGTGGTTCCGTTTCCCAGACCTTAGGAAACGATGGGTATACCAAAACTTCTATTGTATATAATACTGGGAAAAACGAAAATGGATGGGCTACTTCATTTCTACTTTCAAA
>RFPJ01000237.1 GCA_009926145.1 Bacteroidota bacterium | reverse complement strand
TTTGGCAACGGGATCTACCCCTACGCAGGTTTATGATGAATTAGTTCGCAAACATAAAGAAGAGGGATTGAGCTTCAAAAATGTTATCACATTTAACTTGGATGAATATTACCCTATGGCTCCTGAAGCCCATCAAAGTTATGTGCATTTTATGCATGAATACCTCTTCAATCATATTGATATTGACCCAAAGAACATTCATATCCCAGATGGAACCCTTAAAAAAGACATGATTTCTGATTTTTGCGCTAATTATGAAGCAAAAATTGATGCTGCGGGTGGATTGGATATTCAAATATTAGGTATCGGACGTACAGGACATATTGGTTTTAATGAGCCTGGATCAACACTAGACTCCCTAACCCGTTTAATTACACTGGATCGTGTAACCATGATGGATGCGGCTAGTGGGTTCTTTGGTATTGAAAATGTACCTAGAAGAGCTATCACTATGGGTGTTGGGACTATACTCAAGGCAAAGAAAATCTATATGATGGCTTGGGGGGAAGGAAAAGCAAAAATCATCAAAGAAACGGTAGAAGGTTCTATTAATACTTCTATTCCCGCCACCTTTCTACAGCATCATAAAAATACCGAGGTCATTTTAGATGATGCCGCATCAGCCGAACTGACTAGAATTAAAACACCTTGGTTAGCAGGCCCCATCAAATGGAATAATTTCCTTATCAAGAAGGCTGTAATTTGGCTCAGTCTGAAGCTTGAAAAACCTATTCTTAAGCTTACAGAAGAAGATTACCGTGAATATGGTATGAACGATATATTAGTTGAAATAGGTACCGCATACAATGTTAATATTCGTGTATTCAACCAAATTCAACACACCATAACCGGATGGCCTGGTGGTAAGCCTAATGCTGATGATACTTATCGTCCTGAACGAAAAACACCTTTCCCTAAAAAAGCCCTCATATTCTCACCTCATCCAGATGATGATGTTATCTCAATGGGCGGTACCTTCATTCGCCTAGTGGATCAAGGTCATAAGGTGCATGTGGCTTACCAAACCTCCGGTAATATT
>RFPJ01000236.1 GCA_009926145.1 Bacteroidota bacterium | reverse complement strand
AGCTAAATACCTTTAATCTAGCTACGATATCTGGGGCCGTTATCCTTACGATTACCTTTATTTATATACTTTCTAATCTAGGGTTATTGAGTGGTGTTCTCTACAACCTCTTCATGGAGTTATTTTCATCAGAGAAAAAACCGAAAATTAACCAAATCTCGTAGCGACAAAAAACTATGGGGGGTATGTGGTGGATTAGGAGAATTTTTTGGTATTTCATCGGTTTGGGTGAGATTAATTTTTGTGGCGGTTTTTTTTATAAGTGGGTCTAGTTTATTTATATATATCGCCCTAGGTTTAATTTTGAACAAAGGTCCATTGGATTTGGATCATCCTGAACAGTGGTAAGCAACCTATGTTAATTTCATTTGAAGGCATAGATGGTTGTGGTAAATCCACTCAAATAGAGTTATTAAAAGGGCACTTGGAAAGAGATCTGGGCAAGCGTGTTCATATTTACAGAGAACCGGGTGGAGTACCACTTGCTGAAGAACTTAGAAACTTGCTTTTGGATGTACGTTATACCGTAGATCCGATTTCTGAATTACTCATGTTTTCATCGGCTCGTTCTCAGTTGGTTCAACAGCAAATCAAGCCTGATTTGGAGAATGGGGTAGTGGTGATACTGGACCGATATTATGATTCTACTACCGCTTATCAAGGATACGGTAGAGGAGTATTGCCTCTTGAGGATATTCATCGTCTAAACTCATGGGCTAGTCATGGCCTTGTTCCTGATATTACCTATTATCTGCAACTATCTTGGGAAGAAGCAAATAATCGCATGACTCATAGAGATCCGGATCGAATGGAGCGTTCTGGTACTGATTTTTTTGAACGTGTAATTTCGGGATATAATGAACTAGCCAAAACGGAAGGTCGCATCTGTACTATTGACGCTTCAAAAAGTATAGATGAGGTTTTTGCGGTTGTACTATCTAGATTAGAAGATTTAAAATAAATTTCTTCTACTGAAACGTTGAGGCTTACACATATTATCCGTAAATTTGTAACAATGGATGAATCTTACCTGTTTCCCCATAA
>RFPJ01000235.1 GCA_009926145.1 Bacteroidota bacterium | reverse complement strand
TCATATTATCCCTAATAGAACTTTAAATGATTTTAGTAATCTTAGAAGTCTCTGTGTTTGTTGTCATTCAAAAGTAGATGAGCATCATAAAAAGAATTATTCCAGAGGTAGATTAAAAATTAAACTCAATAGCTTTGTCCAATTATTTGGAGAGTGCGAATAGGAGACAAATGCTCCCATCAAAACTCATATTTGATATCCATAGCTACATGCCCGGCTCAGCAATGCATGGGGTGTACCTGGATAATGGGGAGTTATTCGTGTTTAGTTCCGACATATGCTGTGATATTCCTCCGAAAGAACAATGGAGAAGGATTGTTCAACCCGAAGAGGCCGATTGGGAAAGGTTTTATAAGGCCTTATGCGACATTCAGGTGAAAAAGTGGGACAAGCAATACGTGAATCATCGGATTATTGATGGGGGAGGGTGGAGCTTGAAGATTCGGTTTCGAGACATCTACCGGTCCACCGAGGGAATGAATGCCTATCCAGAGCCTATGGTCTTGGATGGGCAAGAGGTGGATCCTTTTGATCTACTGTACGATGCGGTGGATCAGTTAACCGGTGGGGAGTTGAGCGCCTCAAGAGACCGTAGATTCGGAGATTAAGTAGCTATGGGTGATGTATATAAATTCGGGTGTGAGCATTGTGGTTATAAGACCAAAGAACTACAAGTTGGTTTCGGGATAATGGGCCCAGAATATGATTGGTCGGCCGCGCCTTGTTATAAGTGTAAAACCATAAGGACTTTCAATATTGCCCAGGAAGAGGTTCGATGTAAGCGTTGTAAAACGGAGTTAGAACTCTACGATTTCTATGGAAAGAAATCGGATGATCATGAGGATTCTCCCTCGCCAGAAAGGCAACCATTGGAAGATTCAAAAATCAAGGAAATGGGTTGGTACGAGAATGTTGATTTCCCATGCCCCAAGTGCAGAAAGCCTATGTTGAGGATAGCCTTTTTTGGTAACTGGGATTAGGGTGGGAGGATTTATTGGGTAAGATGTTAGCTATCATTTTTAATTGGGCTATGAATTCTAAATCTGCTA
>RFPJ01000234.1 GCA_009926145.1 Bacteroidota bacterium | reverse complement strand
GAATTCGTAGGCGTTCAGCAGCGAATCAAAGTATTAAGCAACAGTGGTCAGGAGGCCATCAGTAGTGTGATAAAAGTCAAAGGAGGATCAGTGCCTTCTTTCAAGATTTCGGGTGTTGATAGTCTAGTTGCAGGTGTGGTTAGTGAGCCTAATCAATTGGGACTATACGACGAATTTGGTCAACCAATGGTGGCCGAAGAAGATTTAGAAATCAAGGTATATATGCCCTCTAAATCAAAAAATTATCTTCTGTATACCAATGAAGATGGTCGCCCAGTATTGTCAAAGAACTTACGGGTTCTAATTCCTAAAGGTTCTCATAGCACAGAGTTCCACGTATGTCAGTTCGAAATTGGCGATAAAATTGTTCGGGCTGAAATGGTCGTTGGCTTAAATCAGGTTCAATCCGATTCGCTGCCTATTGTGTTTACAGCGGAATCTCCAGAGCGATTAATTTTGGAGTCTGGAGATAATCAAATTGGAACGGTTAGCCAGAAATTAGATAACAACTTGAAAGTTAAAATTAAGGATCGTTGGGATAACCCCGTAGAGAATACTAAAGTTAGCTTCAAGCTCATTTCTCAACCCGACTGGACAGCGGGATCCCAGTTTTTAGTTGAATCTACAGAAGTTAAGTTGGGCGAGTCAGATATTGTTATCACCACAGATTCTTTAGGTATTGCTTCAGCATCCTTCAAATTTGGTGATAAAGTAGGTGAATATACCATTGTTGCAGAAGTTCAAAATGTGGGTTCATATGAGTTTAAGCTAATGGCAAATCCAGATGTATTTGCTATGGAGCAAAACTACCCAAATCCATTTAGCTATCGAACCAATATTCCAATCGAATTACCGGTTAGATCCGAAATCACCATCGAAATTTATGACCCAACCGGAGCGTTGGTGGATCGCCCGGTACAAGGAAAAACCTATGAAATCGGACGTCATCTGATTCCGTGGGAGGCGGCACGATATGCCAATGGAGTTTATATATATCGCGTGCTGGCAACAGGCGAAAATGGCAAGAAATTCATTCAATCTAAATCGTTAA
>RFPJ01000233.1 GCA_009926145.1 Bacteroidota bacterium | reverse complement strand
AGAAGTCCTTTTCGTGGTTCTGTGCAATCTAATGATTTAGTTTTCCCTGGTCAATTTAACAACCAAGGTGGTGGAAACAAAAAAGCAGGTCTTCCTGGTTCCACTGGTCGTGACTACCACTTTCCTATTTCCCTTAAAGTTGCTGGAACACGCAACACACTGCAAGATGTAACTGGATCGAATGGTCAGGTAATTCGTGGTCTTCGTTTCACATTCCACCCCCATCGCGCCCAACGCCCCATTGGTAGTCGCGTAGTACCATACTTCTCCATCCCTGGACAGGGACAGAAGGGTGGAAGTCCTCCTTTTTAAGCAATATTAAGTTGTTATGAAAACATACTGAGACAATTGAATGACAATGAGTTAAACCTGCAAAGTATGATTATAATGGAAATATTTTCCGAAAATAAAAATAAGGTAATTGAAAGTTTCATCAAGTATGGTTTTGAAAAAGAAAAAATAGAAATACGAAAAGATTATAGTAGCAAAGATAGGCTTATTTTTATTAAACAATAATTTTTTTGTAAATTAGTTTGAAATATTTGAGATAAGTATATATATATACAGCAGAGCTTACTGATAAATTGTAAATACAAGAATTAGACGTAGTAAGCTTCTGCCAAAAAATTCATTATATTCTTTTAAATACCATCAAAATATTAAGGTGGTGAATAGGAGCAAATGGTACCTTTACCAGCTAGAAAAAAAAGTAGAAATAGACCACGTAGGCCAAATAATTCTTCTAGGCTATTTGAGTCAAATGGACCAGATATAAAAATCAAAGGTAGTGCTATTCAGATTGTTGAAAAGTACCAAGCTTTGTCAAGAGAGTATCATTCTTCCGGTGACCCTATATCTGCAGAAAGTTGTTTGCAACATGCGGAGCATTATCAACGCATAATTGAAGCTAATGAATTAAAATCGCAAAAAAATCAGATTGATCAATCAGCGGAACCTAATCCAAATAATGAAGAACTCGTCCAAAAACTTTGCAAGCTTGAAGATGCCGAGGCGGGGGTTTCTTTCGCTTCAGGTATGAGTGGGGTTTTCACAA
>RFPJ01000232.1 GCA_009926145.1 Bacteroidota bacterium | reverse complement strand
GTTTGATGAAGCCATAAAATCAACTGATCAATCTCTTTTACTTGATTCTCGTATCATTTGGGGAAAAGTAAATAAATTGGGCCAACTTCAGTGGGATTATGAAGCACTGTCCAAACAACGCAGTTCGTTTAGAGAAGTTTATGTATATGTGGGTCCAGAACTTGGTCAGTATGTTTGGATTGACGATAATGAAGATCGTATTCAACAGCTTATTGAGTTTTATCCTGAGTTAAGTCCAAATGAAGGGTCTTACATCAAAAGATTACTGCCTGGTAATAGCTACGAACCCATTGTTCAATTGAGAACTAGAATAGGTTATGATTGGGAACCATTTCAAGGTATAAAATCCAATCGTCCACTATGGGGTTCTTTGCAACTTAAACTTATGTTTTTACTTCGGGATGAAAATAAAAGTAATTCCCTAGATCAGATACTTCTACTGGATAAGGCAACTCTCTTCAAACAAGGGCTAAGTGTAAGCGGAGGTAAAGACCAGCGCTATAGTTTAAGGTTTAGACCGAATGCTACTGGCCTGGAGGGTGGTGTTGAATGGCTGAAAACGGCTACAAATCATGAGCGAAATATTGAATATTTGATCAATACCCAACAATCTTTTCAAACCGATCTTTCGTATCGGTGGACCAATCAGTTAAAAAGTCGATTACTATTGACCAACAAACAGAATCTAGAGTACTCCGATGCCCTTCGAGATAAAAATTATGCATGGTCGATGAATCAAATTCAACCTAGTATAGAATATCGCTTCAATCGGTCATGGAATATGGAATTTAGCGGATTTATCAAGAATCTTACTAGTGATCTAGGCTATGCCAGTGATTATTTAGGAGATGAACGTACACAAGAAGGCTTTCCTGATTTCACCTTACATCACTTACAATTAAGTATGCATCATAGGGTTTTTATTCCTAATGGAATTCAAGCAACCGCGCAACTAGCCATTCAGGATATCTCGAGCGATAACCAGTTGAGTTCCTACTCAGAATACAGGCTAACGGAAGGGATGGGAACAGGTAGGACAGCCAAATGGCAGGTGTCTAGTTCT
>RFPJ01000231.1 GCA_009926145.1 Bacteroidota bacterium | reverse complement strand
AGTTTACACCTTTGGGCATGACTTTGGCCATGGGTTTTGCGGTTTTAGCGTAATCATAGGTGCCAGCGCCCACGAGAGTCCACGCGGGTTGATAGTAATGAGTATCTTTGGGTTCTAGAATGGTAATCTTTACTGACGGGTTGTGAGATAGCATCTGGCTAGCTGACATGATTCCTGCGGTACCACCCCCAATGATGAGAATTTGTGTTTCCATAGTTCCGAATATCTTATTGTTTGGTTAGTTGCTACTAAATGACAATGCTTTAGTAGAAATAAAAGCGCTTTTTATAAAAAATAACAGTTGTTATACCATGTAAGGTTGATATAAAGTGTTAAAAGCTTCGTATTTTTGTTTTTAAGCATCAAAAGTTACAAACTAATCTAAATCAACTAATTAATACGTCATGCTAGAGTTTTTACAACAACCCATGCCCTGGTACGTTTCGGGTCCCCTTATCGGGTTGATGGTTCCATTACTACTCCTTTTGGATAACCGCCAATTCGGTATTTCATCGGCTTATCGCCATATGTGTGCTGCGGTATTACCCAAAGGTAAATTTTCATTTTTCACTTACGATTGGAAAGCCCAACGCTGGAATCTTGTATTTGTACTTGGGATTGTGATCGGAGGTTTTTTGGCTTCCTTAACCACCCCAGACGGCTACGCCACAGCGATATCCGAGCAAACAAAATTGGCTTTAGGAGAGTGGGGAATCACAGATTTTAGTGGACTGATCCCTAGCGAGATTTTTAATCTTAGTTTCTTAGCTACACCAGCAGGAGTAGCAATTATGGTGGTTGGTGGCTTCTTCATTGGGTTCGGTGCTCGATACGGTGGAGGTTGTACTTCTGGTCATGCTATTTCGGGCCTATCGAACCTTCAGATTCCGTCACTTATCGCTGTGATGGGCTTTTTCGCGGGGGGTCTATTGATGACCTACTTCATTCTTCCACTCATTTTAAATTAAGAGGACCTACTTATGAAATTTCTATTACCCGGTATATTTTTCGGTTTTGTTGCAGTAAAATCTGAAGTGGTTTCTTGGTTTCGTATTCAGGAAATGTTTCATTTTGATTCTA